>NZ_JALLGL010000154.1 GCF_023072675.1 Streptomyces sp. XM83C | reverse complement strand
CCCCGGCGCGCCCCCGTCCCACCCACCGGCCGGCTGGCGCTACACCAGCCACGCACCCATCGAAACGGGCCGCCGCAGGCATCAGGGGCGCGGGGAACTGCGCGCCAAGCCCCCACCGGCCCGCGGTGAACAACGAACCCCAGGCCCCCACCGGCCCGCAGGTGGAAGTGATGGCCCCGCCAGACGAAGGGGCGCGGGGAACTGCGCGAATGCCCCCCACCGGCCCGCAGGTGGAAACGATGCCGCAGGCCTTCAGGGGCGCGGGGAACTGCGCGCCAAGCCCCCACCGGCCCGCGGTGAACAACGAACCCCAGGCCCCCGACAAGGGGCGCGGGGACCTGCGCAAAAGGCCCTCACCGGCACCCCGGTGAAAGGGGGCGCGGGGAACTGCGAAAAAGCCCCTCACCGGCACGCCGGTGAAAAAGGCGCGGGGACCTGCGCAAACCGGCGTCACCCACCCGCCGGTGCGGGGCGTCAGTGCGCCTGCGGCCCCCGGCGCTGAGGCAGCGTGACCACCGACGCATCTCCCGGCGCAGCCGGCGGCAGCCCCGCGACCTGGGCCAGCAGGTCACACCAGGACGCCAGATGCGCCCCCGCGTCCGGGACCCCACCCAGCCCTTCCCTCGGCGTCCAAGACGCCCGGATCTCGATCTGGGAGACGGCCGGCCGCGCCGACAGCCCACCGAAGTAGTGCGAGCCGGCCCTTGTCACCGTGCCGCTGGGCTCCCCGTACGTCAGCCCACGCGCCTGAAGCGCGCCCGTCAGCCACGACCAGCACACCTCCGGCAGCAGCGGATCGGCCGCCATTTCCGGCTCCAGCTCCGCCCGCACCAGCGTCACCAGCCGGAACGTGCCCCGCCACGCGTCGTGCCCCGCCGGATCGTGCAGCAGCACCAGCCGCCCGTCGGCGAGATCCTGATCGCCGTCGACGACGGTGGCCTCCATCGCGTACGCGAACGGCGCGAGCCGCTTCGGCGGCGGGGTCGACTCGATCTCGATCTGCGGGCGCAGCCGCGCCGCGCGCAAAGCGTCCACCGCGGCCCGGAAGGGCAGCGGAACCGGTGTGCCCCCGAGGGCCTCTTCGTTGGTGTCCTTAGCCTCGTCCATTCCGCCAGCGCCGTCCGACAGTCGTCCCTGTGCCGCAGCCATGCCGGGAAGAGTAAGGGGAACAGGGCCGTCGCGGCGGGCAAGACACCCCTCCTCGGCCAAGGGCGTAAAGGCCGGGCGCGGCCGGAGCGAGTGTGCTGTCGTGCGAGACTTGCCGACGTGAGTGCCAACGGAAGCCCCACGGGCAAGCAGCCGACAGCGACGTACGACAGCCCCTTCCTGAAGGCGTGCCGCCGTGAACCGGTCCCGCACACCCCGGTGTGGTTCATGCGGCAGGCCGGGCGCTCCCTGCCCGAGTACCGCAAGGTCCGCGAGGGCGTCGGCATGCTCGACTCGTGCATGCGGCCCGACCTGGTCACCGAGATCACCCTCCAGCCGGTGCGCCGGCACGGCGTGGACGCCGCGATCTACTTCAGCGACATCGTCGTACCGCTGAAGGCCATCGGTATCGACCTCGACATCAAGCCGGGCGTCGGCCCCGTCGTGGAGCAGCCCGTCCGTACCCGCGCCGACCTGGCCCGGCTGCGCGACCTCACCCCCGAGGACGTCTCGTACGTCACCGAGGCCGTCGGCATGCTCACGGCCGAGCTGGGCCCCACCCCGCTGATCGGCTTCGCCGGTGCCCCCTTCACCCTCGCGAGCTACCTCGTCGAGGGCGGCCCGTCCCGCACGTACGAGAACGCCAAGGCGATGATGTACGGCGACCCCGAGCTGTGGGCCGACCTGCTGGACCGCCTCGCCGACATCACCGCCGCCTTCCTGAAGGTGCAGATCGAGGCCGGCGCGAGCGCCGTGCAGCTCTTCGACTCCTGGGCGGGCGCCCTCGCCCCCGCCGACTACCGCCGCTCCGTGCTGCCCGCGTCCGCGAAGGTGTTCCGCGCCGTCGAGGAATACGGCGTGCCGCGCATCCACTTCGGCGTCGGCACCGGCGAACTGCTCGGCCTCATGGGCGAGGCCGGCGCCGACGTCGTCGGCGTCGACTGGCGTGTCCCCCTCGACGAGGCCGCCCGCCGCGTCGGACCCGGCAAGGCGCTCCAGGGCAACCTCGACCCGACCGTCCTGTTCGCCCCGACGGAGGCCGTCGAGGCCAAGACCCGCGAGGTGCTCCAGGCCGCCGCCGGGCTGGAGGGCCATGTCTTCAACCTCGGGCACGGCGTCATGCCGTCCACCGACCCCGACGCGCTCACCCGCCTCGTGGAGTACGTCCACGAGCACAGCGCCCGCTGAACCTGGCGACGCCTACCACGTCCGGCGGGGCCGCGCGTTCCTGCCGAACAGCAGACCGCGCGGCTCCGGAGGCGGCGGCGTGCCCGGCTTGAGCGGCCACGCCAGCGCCATCCCGGCCAGGAAACCCACGATGTGCGCCGCGTACGCCACCGTCCCCGCGTCGGACACGCCCTCACCGGCCGAGTACACCGCCTGAAGCACGAACCAGAAGCCCAGCACCAGCCAGGCCGGCAACCGCAGCGGCAAAAAGATCAGGAACGGCACCAGCACCCACACCCGCGCCCTCGGATACAGCACCAGATAGGCGCCCAGCACCCCGGCGATCGCCCCGGACGCGCCGATCAGCGGGTCGGCCGACTCGGCGTTCAGGAAAGCGAAGCCGTACGACGCCACATAGCCGCACGCCACATAGAACAGCGTGAAACCGACGTGGCCCATACGGTCCTCGACGTTGTTGCCGAAGATCAGCAGGAACAGCATGTTGCCCAGCAGATGCAGCCAGCTGCCGTGCAGGAACATCGCCGTGAACACGCTCAGCACCGGCGACTTGTCGTACGACGGCGGAGCCACCACACACCCCGCGCCCTGCACACCGATCCCCACGTCGCCCGTCGGCACCAGCCGTGGCATCCGATGGTGGATCAGTTCCTGCGGCACCGCCGCCCAGTGCTGAAGGAACGCGTGCAGATGACACGACTGGGCCAGGCTCGACTCCCCGGCCACCGAACCGGCCAGGCCGGGCGTGAACAGGAAGACGAGCACGTTCGCGGCGATCAGCGCGTACGTCACCCAGGGAGTACGGCGGACCGGGTTCACGTCATGGACGGGGATGACCACGAGAAACTACTGCCCGCCCTGCGCGGCGCGAATCGGTGAACATCCGCGCCCCCGCCGCCGTATCACTCCCCGACGGCCGGGACGCGGCTCCGACGTGCCCCGGCGACGACGGGAGGAACAGGCGATGACCGAACAGACCACGACCGCGACACCGGCGATGCAGGCCCTGCCCGACGGCGAGGCGGAACTCTCCCTCGTCGTACGGCTGCCGTGGGAGGACGTGGCGAGGCTCGGCCAGGAAGCCGGCCGTCTCGCCGCGCAGATGCAGCGCCCGGTGACCCTCGACGAGGCGGTCAGCCATCGCCTGCGCTCCGCCCGCGCATCAGCCGCGCACGCCCGGCCCGCGGGGGAGCAGCCGGCCGCGGTGTCGGCTCTGCCGAGGGTCAGTGGGGGCAGCGCCGGATAGGGGGGCGCGGGTGGATGGCTTGGCTGGTCCGGGTGGTCTCGGCCCATCTGAGTGGTTCAGGCGGTCCGACCGGTCCAGCTGCCTAGCCGGTGTGGCCGGTTCGGGACCGGACCTTGGCCGCGGCCTTCCTCGCCGCCACCAGCACGGGATCCCACACCGGTGAGAACGGCGGAGCGTATCCCAGGTCCAGGGCCGTCATCTGCTCCACCGTCAGACCCGCCGTCAGGGCCACTGCCGCGACGTCCACACGCTTCGCGGCGCCCTCACGGCCGACGATCTGCACACCCAGCAGCCGGCCGGTGCGGTGCTCGGCGAGCATCTTCACCGTCATCGGAGCCGCGCCGGGGTAGTACCCGGCGCGGCTCGTCGACTCCACCGTCACCGTCTCGAACTTCAGCCCGACCCTCCGCGCGTCCTTCTCCCGCAGACCCGTCCGGGCGATCTCCAGATCGCACACCTTGCTGACCGCCGTGCCCACCACGCCCGGGAACGTGGCGTAACCGCCTCCGACGTTCGTACCGATGACCTGGCCGTGCTTGTTGGCGTGGGTGCCGAGCGCGATGTGCCGCTCCTGCCCCGACACCAGGTCCAGCACCTCCACGCAGTCCCCGCCGGCCCAGATGTTCTCGTGGCCCCGCACCCGCATCGCCCGGTCCGTGAGCAGACCGCCGTGCGCGCCGAGCGGCAGACCGGCCGCCGCGGACAGTGAGGTCTCCGGCCGGACCCCGATGCCGAGCACCACGACATCGGCGGGGTACTCGGCGTCCTTGGTGGCCACGCCCCGCACCCTGCCGTCCTCACCCGTGAGGATCGCGGACACCTCGGCGTCGCCGACCATCGTGATGCCGAGGCCCTCCATCGCCGTGTGCACCAGACGGCCCATGTCCGGATCCAGCGTCGCCATCGGCTCCGGGCCGCGGTTGACGACGGTCACCTCGTAGCCGCGGTTGATCAGCGCCTCCGCCATCTCCACGCCGATGTACCCGGCGCCGACGACGACCGCGCGCCGGCCGCGGTTGCCGTCCAGGGTGTCGAGCAGGGCCTGTCCGTCGTCCAGGGACTGCACCCCGTGCACGCCGGGCGCGTCGATGCCCGGCATCGGCGGGCGGACCGGGCGGGCGCCGGTCGCGATGACGAGATGGTCGTACGACGTCCAGTACTCCCTTCCCGACTCCAGATCCACGGCCTGGACACGCTGCCGGGCCGGGTCGATCTCGGTGACCTCGGTGCGCATCCGCAGGTCGATGCCGCGGGCGCGGTGCTCCTGCGGGGTACGGGCGATCAGCGCGTCCCTGTCGGTGACCTGGCCGCCGACCCAGTACGGGATGCCGCAGGCGGAGTACGAG
Organism: Streptomyces sp. XM83C; assembly: GCF_023072675.1. Classification (GTDB taxonomy): domain Bacteria; phylum Actinomycetota; class Actinomycetes; order Streptomycetales; family Streptomycetaceae; genus Streptomyces; species Streptomyces thermocoprophilus. Next base: position 10,226 of record NZ_JALLGL010000154.1, on the reverse strand, counting down.
GCGAAGTGGCCGCGCTCGAACGCGACGATGTCCAGCCGGTCCGCGGGGAGCATACGGCGGGCCTGCGAGGCCGCGGACATACCGGCGGCGTCGGCACCGATGACGACGAGTCTGCTCATACGCCCACGCTACGGTGCCGACGCCCACCTGCGGCGCGGCGAGAGCGACTTGCGCAGTTCCCGGCGCCGCTGGATGGGACGGGCCCGGCCTGCGTCCCTGCCCCGGCCGTCGCCCGGCGGGGCGGGTCCGGGCACCGTTCGTCCCTGCGGCGTGGGTTGACGGGTGGTGGGGCACGGGTGCGGCCGTGGGCTGGAAGGTTGCCGTGCGGGCCGCTCGCTTCCGATCTTCCAGGCCCCTGAGCGTGCGGGCCCCCTGCCCCATACCTGCGCCGAGCGCCCCCCCACCCCCACATCGAACCGCCGGGTCCGTTTTGAGAAGGTGGGGGTATGAGCGGAGCACGCCACGTCGTTGTCATCGGTGCCGGTATCGCCGGTCTTGCCGCTGCCCACCGCCTCCTCGGTGGGACGCCCGCCGGACATCCCCCGCGCGTCACCGTGCTGGAGGCCTCCGAGCGGGTCGGCGGCAAGTTGCTGCCCGGCGAGATCGCCGGTGTCCGGGTGGACCTCGGTGCCGAGTCGATGCTGGCCCGGCGGCCGGAGGCGGTGGCCCTCGCCCGGGAGGCCGGCCTCACCGAGCGGCTGGAGCCGCCGGCCACCGCGTCCGCCTCCCTCTGGACCCGTGACACCCTGCGTCCCATGCCGAAGGGCCACATCATGGGCGTGCCCGGCGCCGCGAGTGCCCTCGCCGGGGTGCTGTCGCCGGAGGGCCTGGCCCGCGTGGAGCGCGACGCGGAGCTGCCCCCTACCGAGGTCGGCGAGGACGTGGCCGTCGGCGCGTATGTCGCGGCGCGTGTCGGCCGTGAGGTCGTCGACCGTCTTGTGGAGCCCCTCCTCGGCGGGGTGTACGCCGGTGACGCGTACCGCCTCTCGATGCGCATGGCTGTCCCGCAGCTCTTCGAGGCCGCTCGGACTCACTCCTCCCTCACGGAGGCGGTCCGCGAGATCCAGGCCCGGCAGAACGCGCAGGCCGTGACGCCCGCCCCGCCCGTGTTCATGGGGATCCGCGGCGGTATCGGGAGCCTGCCCCTCGCCCTCGCGGACTCGCTCCGCGCCCGCGGTGCCGAGATCCTCACCGGCACCCCGGTGACCGCCCTCGACCGGACACCGGACGGCGGCTGGAACATCACCGCCGGTGACCGCGTGCTGCGCGCGGACGCCGTCGTCCTCGCCACGCCCGCCGGGGCCGCCGCCCGGCTCCTCGGCGCCGTGTCCCCGCAGGCCGCGGCCGAGCTGAAGAGCATCGAGTACGCGTCGATGGCGCTGATCACCCTCGCCTTCCGCAGGAAGGACGCGGAGGGCGCCCTGCCGGCCGGCAGCAGCGGCTTCCTCGTACCGCCGGTCGACGGGCACACCATCAAGGCGTCCACGTTCGCGTCGAACAAGTGGGGGTGGATCGCCGAGCAGGACCCGGACGTCGTGGTCGTCCGCACCTCCGTGGGGCGGTACGGGGAGACGGAGATCCTGCGCCGCGACGACGCCGACCTCGTCGACGTCTCCCGGCGTGATCTGAAGGAGGCCACCGGCCTGGACGCCGTACCGCTGGAGACCCGCGTCGTCCGCTGGGACGACGGCCTGCCCCAGTACCCGGTCGGGCACCACGCGCGCGTGGCCCGTATCCGCGCGCTCGTCGCGGAGCTGCCGGGGCTCGCGGTGTGCGGCGCGCCGTACGACGGTGTGGGCATCCCGGCGTGCATCGCGAGCGCGTACGCGGCTGTCGACCAGCTCGCGGGCGATCTCACGGGTGTGCAGCAGCTCACCGCCCACCCGGTGCAGAGCCTGCACGGCGGAGCGGGAGAATAGGACCATGAGTGACGAGCGCATCCCGAACAAGGGCAAGCTGGCCAAGGACCTCAACGAGGTCATCCGCTACACGCTGTGGTCCGTCTTCAAGCTGAAGGACGTGCTGCCCGAGGACCGCTCGGGGTACGCCGAGGAAGTCCAGGAGCTGTTCGACCAGCTCGCCGCGAAGGACGTGACGATCCGCGGCACGTACGACGTGTCCGGCCTGCGCGCCGACGCCGACCTGATGATCTGGTGGCACGCGGAGACCAGCGACCAGCTCCAGGAGGCGTACAACCTCTTCCGCCGCACGAAGCTGGGCCGCGCCCTGACGCCGGTCTGGTCGAACATGGCGCTGCACCGGCCCGCCGAGTTCAACCGCTCGCACATCCCGGCGTTCCTCGCCGACGAGACGCCCCGCAACTATGTGAGCGTCTACCCGTTCGTCCGCTCCTACGACTGGTATCTGCTGCCGGACGAGGACCGCCGCCGTATGCTCGCCGACCACGGCAAGATGGCCCGCGGCTTCCCGGACGTGCGCGCCAACACGGTCGCCTCGTTCTCGCTGGGCGACTACGAGTGGATCCTGGCGTTCGAGGCGGACGAGCTGTACCGCATCGTCGACCTGATGCGTCACCTGCGCGGCTCGGAGGCTCGGATGCACGTCCGCGAGGAGGTGCCGTTCTTCACGGGCCGCCGCAAGGACGTCGCGGAGCTGGTCGCCGGCCTCGCCTGAGTCACACGCCGCCTTTTCCGGCCGTACGGATGCCTTCCGTACGGCCGTCGGCGTCCGCGCCCGCTACGGCGTCGGCACCGGTGTCGCCGTCGCCGTCGGTGTCGGCTTCGGCTCCGGGCGCGGCGCGCACGCCGTCCGCCGTACCGGCTGCGCGTCCTGCTGCGGCAGCCGCCCCTCCAGCAGGTACGCCTCCAGGTGGCCGTTGACGCACCGGTTGGCGCCGAAGGCGATGCCGTGCGTGCCGGTGTCCCGTTCGGTGACCAGCACCGAACCCGACAGCCGCCGGTGCATCTCCAGCGCCCCGTCGTAGGGCGCGGCGGCGTCCCGTTCGGCGGCGAGGATCAGGACGGGCGGCAGTTCACCGGGCCCGGTCCGCACGTCGAGGGGCTGCTGCCGGGGCGCGGGCCAGTAGGCGCAGGGCAGGTTGGCCCATACGTTGTCCCAGGTCTCGAAGGGTGCGAGGCGCGCGAGGCGGGTGTTGTCGCGGTCCCAGACGCGGAAGTCCGTCGGCCAGGGCGCGTCGTTGCACTCGACGGCCGTGTACACGGCGTCGGCGTTCTCCGCCTCGGCGGCGGCCTCCGCAACGGGCGCAGCCTGTTCGACGAGCGGCCGGGGGTCGCCCATGAGGTAGGCGGACAGGGCGTGCGCGCGGTGCGGCCAGTAGTCGTCGTAGTACGCGGCCCGCAGCATGGCGGCCTGCAACTGGCCCGGCCCGACCTTCCCGCCGGCGGGTTGCTCCGACAGCGCCGCCCGGGCCCGTTCGTAGCTGCGCAGCACTTTCTCGGGGGTGTCGCCGAGGCCGTACTCCTTGTCGTGGCGGGCGATCCAGGCGCGGAAGTCGGCCCAGCGCTCCTCGAACGCGGCGGACTGGCGCAGGTTGTTGCGGTACCAGATCTGGTCCGGGGCCGGGTTCACCGCCCCGTCGAACACCATGCGCCGTACGTGGGAGGGGAACAGCGTCGCGTACAGCGCGCCGAAGTAGGTGCCGTAGGAGGCGCCCATGAACGTCAGCCGGTTCTCGCCGAGCGCGGCCCGCAGGACATCCAGGTCACGGGCGTTGTCGAGGGACGTGTAGTGCCGCAGGGCCTGGCCGGTGCGCGCGGCGCATCCCCGTGCGTACGCCTTGGCCTGCGCGATGCGTTCCCGCTTGTACGACTCGGAGGGGTGCGTCGGCGCCTGGGACGGCCCTGTGAACAGCTCCTTCGGGTCCCGGCAGGACAGCGGGCCGGAACGGCCCACGCCGCGCGGTGAGTAGCCGATGAGGTCGTACGCGGCGGCGATGCGCTTCCACTGGGGCAGCATGCCGATCAGCGGGAAGTACAGGCCGTCGCCGCCGGGACCGCCGGGGTTGAAGACGAGGGCGCCCTGCCGGGGGACGGGGTGCTGCGCGATCTGCGCGTCGTGTCCGGTGGCCTGGACCCGGCTGACGGTCAGCCGGATCTTCCGGCCGTCGGGGTCGGCGTAGTCCAGCGGCACTTCGACCGTGCCGCACTCCATGCGGCCCGGCATGTCCTGCGCGTCGGAGCAGGGGCCGAAGGCGATGCCCTGCTCGGCGGCCCGCGCCGCGGCCACCATCGTGCCGCGCAGCTCGGCGGAGGCGGTGCCGCTGCCGGTACCGGTGCCGGGGACGCCCGGTGCGCCGCCGGCCGGGGCGGCTGCCACGGCGGTCAGCAGCAACGACCCGGCGAGCGAGTGGAGAGCGGCAGCTCGCATGGAGGGATCCCTTTCGTGCGCGGCGGCGACACAAGGGATCGTTGGTTCGGGGGAGGGGGAAGGCAAGCACCGCCGGCCGGTGTCGGCGTCGATCCCCCCGTGCGCCCCGGACGCTTCCGCGCGCCCCCAGGCCTTCGGGCCTCCGGCCCGGCGGGTCCGGCGGCGGGGAGGGTCCGGTGGGCTCGGCGGTTCGGCGGGTTCGCCTCCGGTCCGTCACGGCCGCCGGAGCCGGGCCGTCGAGGCCCCGTCGCCCTCCGGGGTCAGACGGGTCGTTCCCCGTAGGCGTCGCGGTGGGCGAACGCGGCCCGCAGCTCCGGCCCGGCGACCGCCCGTATGCCCCGTACGGCGACGGAGGCGAGGAAGGAGCGGTCGTCTCCGGCCGGGCCGTCCGTGCGCCGGTCCAGGGCGGCCAGCAGCCGTTGCCCGGCCGGGGACGCCCACCGTGTGTACGGCTGCACCTCGACCCGTGCGATGGCCAGACAGCTCAGGGTGAGGGTGAGCGGCAGCGCGAACCACAGCGCCATCAGGGTGCGCGGCATCTCCGACGGCACCGGCAGCAGCAGCGCGGTCACGCCGAGGGCGGCGACGGCCACCGAGGCGAGCCGCACCTGGCGGATGCCGGCGGCGACCGACGCACGCGCCCCGTCCGGCACGGCGAGACCGGCGCTGACCAGCCGGTCGCCGAGGTGACGTACCGCGTCGGCGGCGGCAGCGGCGGCCCGCGCCGGCGCTATGCGCGACTGGCCCTCGGGGCCTATCGCCCCGATCACACACTGTTCGATGTCGTCCCGGCCGTGCGGATCGACGACCGTCGCCCACCCGGTGTGCGCGAGCAGCAGCCGGCGCTGCCGGGCCATCGACACCATCGTGAGGTCGGCGACCCGGACGGGACCGCCGGAGAGGAACGCCGCCTCGTACAACGTCAGATCGTGCGCGCGTACGGGGGCTGTGCCCCGCTTCTCGACCGCCGCTGCCCGTACGGCCGCCAGGCACAGCCGGGTGCATGCGAGACCGGCGACCGCCCAGGCCGGCAGCAGGAGAAGAACCCAGAACATGCCGCGTTTCTATGCCAGGGGGAGGTGCCGCGCCACGGCTTTTCAGCATCCGGACATATTGTCGCCGGTATGTGACGTTCCGTCGGTCCCGGGGGGCCGTTCAGTCGTTCGTCCCGCCCGCCCCGCTCGGCGGGGTGCCGACGGCCGGCGGCGGCAGCGGGAAACTCGGCGAGGGATTGCCCGGATCGGTCGATGTGCCGGTGTTCGTCCCGTTGTCGGTGAACGGGCTCGCCGTCGCCGTCGGGCCCACCTCGGCGGGAAGCGCCGACGGCGCGTCCGGCACCGGGCCGGGCGGTACGGCGGCTCCGGTGGGCTGAGGCGCGCCGGCTTCGGCGAGATCCCGGGCCATCCGGTCGAAGTCGACCAGCCCGGTGTCCTCCAGGACCTTGATGTGGTCCAGGACGGTGGTGTTCGCGTCGCTCGCGAGGTCGCGTACGAGGGTGTTCCGGGTGCCCGCGCGGACCTGCGCCACGAGCGAGAAGACCCGGCCGTGCGAGGTGCGCAGCACATTGGCGAACGTCCGGTCGAACTGCGTGCCCTCCTCCCGCACCAGCTGGTCCAGCCAGCCCCGCTGCTGCTCGGTCGGCTTCTCCGGCAGCGCGAGCCCGAGCCGGGCGGCGACATCACGGACCCGCTGGTCGAGGAAGGTGTGCCCGTCGATCAGATGCCGGCCGGCGACGCGTACGGCGTCGGTGCCGCCCTTGCGCAGCGCCAGCCCGCCCGCGGGCAGCTCCCACAGGCCCGCCAGACGCACCTTGATGATGAAGTCCCGGTCCAGGGCGGACAGCGGCCCGTACGGCGTCGACACGGACTCGGCTTCGAGCGTGGCGGCCGGGGTGCCGGACCGGTCGGCGTACGACCAGATCGGGAACACCAGGGCGGCGAGTGTGGCCGTGAGGCCGGCGATGATGAGACCGGTGCCGCTGAATATGCCTCGGCCGGGTACGGGGGGTCGGGGTCGCATGGTGCCCTCCTGCTTGCGGCACCGAATATTACTGCCCGCCGACACCCCGCCCGTCCGCGCGGCGACCGGGCGGACAGCTTCGGCGTACGCGGCGTCCCGGAGGCATCGACGGTCCCGCCGGGCTCGGGGCGCCGACTAAGGCGCGGATTCCGGCGGGTGTGGGGTACGGCGAGGGGGACACGGCCGGTGCGGCGACACGGCGGTGCCGCACCTGGCGCGATGGGGTCCGCCGGCCCTGCGCCGGGCGGTGCGCCCGCACGAGCGGTACGGCGATATGCCCGAGCATGCCTCGCGCCGCTCGGTCCGCCCGCACCCGCCCGCCGGTCCCTCAGCGACGCAGCAGCACCCTGCGGGTGGCCCGGGCCAGGCGGACCGTCGGGCGGTGTGTGCGCGGGGCGGGGCCCGACCGGTCCAGCCACCATTCCCGCAGCCGCCGGTGGGCCGCCCGTTCGTGCACCAGGCCCTCCCGCAGCAGATGCGCGGCGAAGGCGAGGGCGTCGTGCCGGTAGCTCGCGGTCATGGGGCGGGCGTGGGCGTACGCGAGGAACGCCGGCCGGTATCCGGCGCCGAGGATCTCGGGGAGTTCCGGGGCGATCTTCGCGACCACTCCGGCCCGCTTGGCGGCCAGTGCGCGCGACTGGACGCGCAGCCGGGCCCGGTCGAAGCCCTCCGGTGCGGGTGTGCCCGCGACGAGCGCCGACAGCAGTGCCGTCTGCGCGAGGGCGAGCCGCTGCCGGTCCGCGTCGGCGGCGGGGGCGTGGAGCCCCTCGGGGGCGGCGTCGGCGGTCGCGCCGTCCTGTTCCTTTACCGAGGTGCCGGCGAGCGCCTCGGCCCGCGCCGCGCCCGCCTCCACCGCCTGCCGAACGGACGCCAACTCCCTTTCCAGTTCCGCCGGTTCGGGGAAGTCCTCGTCCCGCTCCAGCAGGACGCCCGGCGGGCGGACACGCAAGGCGAGGTCGGTGAGGATGTCGAGCACCGGCTCCGGGACGGGGTGGGCGTGGCTGTCGTGCCAGACGCCGTCGCGTTCGTAGCCGCCCGCGACATGCACGTACGCGATGGCCTCCAGCGGAAGCTCGGCGAGCGCCTTCGCCGGGTCCTCGCCCCGGTTGACGTGGTTGGTGTGCAGGTTGGCCACGTCGATGAGCAGCCGTACACCGGTGCGGTCGGCCAGCTCGTACAGGAACTGGCCCTCCGTCATCTCCTCACCCGGCCAGGAGAACAGCGCGGCGATGTTCTCCACCGCGAGCGGCACGGGCAGCGCGTCCTGGGCGATGCGGACGTTCTCGCACAGCACGTCGAGGGCGTCGCGGGTGCGCGGCACCGGCAGCAGATGGCCCGCCTCCAGGCGCGGTGACGCGGTGAGCGGGCCGCCCGCGCGGACGAACGCGATGTGCTCGGTGACCAGCGGCGACCCGAGCGCCTCGGCCCGCTCGGCGAGCGCCCGCAGCCGGCCCTCGTCGGGGCGGTCGGCGCCGCCCAGGCCGAGGGAGACACCGTGCGGGACGACGGTCACGCCCCGGTCGCGCAGGCGGCGCAGCGAGTCGGGGAGGTGGCCGGGGCACACGTTCTCCGCCACGACCTCGACCCAGTCGATGCCCGGCATGCGCTCCACGGCGTCGGCGATCTCCGGCCGCCATCCGATGCCCGTACCCAGTCGCCGCATGGTGTTCCTCCCCCTCCTTCTGGCTGACAGGGGTATGGCCCCCGTCCGGCGGGCGCAACCGCCCGCAGGGAAGGTTCAGAGCAACATTTGAGGTTGCCGTGCGCGCCCGCCGTGCCCGCCGTGCTCGCCGCGCCCACTCCGCTCGCCGTACCCCCGCGCGCCCACCCCGCCGCGCCCGCCGTACCGCCGCTGCCGCCGCGCCGTCCGCTCAGCGTCGTAGCGCCGGATGGTCGGCGACGACCGTGCAGCTGCCCGGTGCGATCTCCGTGAAGCCCGCGTCCCGCACCACCGGCAGCCCGCTCGCCGTCAGCTCACGCCAGCGGTCCGGGGCGGCCGTGCGCACCGACAGGGCGAAGCCGGAGTCCCGCCACGCGGCGCGCTCCTCGCCGGACAGTTCCCACCAGGCGAGCTGGGCGCCGTGCCCGGCCTGGGCCATCGCCTTGCCCGCCGACATCTCCACCTCGGGGCTCATCCACAGCACGGGCCTGCCGGGTGCGGGCGCGGCGGGCGGCTGCGGATCGTCCAGGTCGGTGCCGGACACCTGAAGCCGCGCGAGGTCCTTCGGCCAGCCGTCGAGCGGCACCGGCGGGAAGACCCGCACCTCGGCCGTCTCACCGGTCACGGTGATCCCGGGCAGCGCCTCGGCGCGCCGCCACTCCGCGCCCCGTGCCCGCCGTACCACCTTGCGGATCCGCGCGTCCTGCCAGTCCCGCACGGCCTGCGCCCACTCGCCGCCGCCCTGCGACCGTTCGTCGCTGAGCAGCACCAGCACGGCACGCGCGGCGGTCTCCAGCGCGTCGGTGCGGGCGGGAGGGGCGGCGCGTTCGATCCGTACGACCAGGGGCAGCACGAACTGCGGTGCCGTGTCGCGGTCGCTGCGCTCGGGGCGGAAAGGGCTGTCCTTGACGGGCGTCGCTTCACTGTTCACGTCGTCCAGTCTGCCAAGCGGGCCGAGGTCACCCCGGCCCGCCCGGTGGTACGCCCCCCGCCGCCGGCCGTACCGGCCTCACCCCGAGCAGGCGGTGCGCTGGGCCTCCTGCCACTCGCAGACCGGGCAGAGGGTGATGCCCTTGTACGACTCCGGGTACTCCGTGGGCTCGCGGCACAGCACGCACTCCGCGTACGGCGGACCGTCCGCCTTCGGGGGCTTCTCGTCCGTGCCGATCAGGCAGTAGTCGTCGCTCATGTCTCCAGCGTAGGCCGCGCGGACGGCCCGGCGGAGGGCGTCAGCGGCGGGCGGCCGGCGCGGCGGCCGGGCCGGCGGCGGTGCCCGTCGGGTGCGCGTCCGCCGTCCGGGCCGCGCCGATCAGCTCCGACACCTTCACGAACCGGTACCCCTGCGCGCGCAGCGCCGGTACGACCCGGCGCACGACGCGCTCGGTGGTGGGGGCCGCGCTGCGTGTGCAGTGCAGGACGACCACGGAACCCGGCCGCACCCCGTCCAGCACCTGCCGGGTCACCGCGTCCGCGTCCGTCGCGAACGCGTCCCCGCCCACCACGTCCCACTGCACGGCCGTGACGCCTGTGCCGCTGAGCGCCTTCAGCGCCTGCCGGTCGTAGCAGCCGCCGGGGAAGCGGAAGTACGGCATCGCGTCCCCCACGCCGGCCCGGCGGAACGCGGCGTACGCCCGCTCCACGTCGGACCGCATCCGCTCTGCGGACACGGTCGGCAGGCCGTAGCAGTCACCGGTGAACGCGTAGTGGCTGTAGGAGTGGTTGGCGATCTCGAACAGCGGGTCGCGGCCGATCGTGCGGGCCTGCACCGGGTACTGCTCGGCCCACCGGCCGGTCATGAAGATCGTCGCGGGCACCTTCAGCGCGCGCAGCGCGGCGATCAGCTCCGGGTTGTCGAAGCGCTCGCCGGACGCCGCACGCGGCCCCTGGTCGGCGGTCATGTCGGCGTCGAAGGTGAGCGCGACGGTCTTCTCCCGCCCGGCGCGCGGCCCGTGCTCGAACACGGGCGTGAGCCCTGCCGGGCCGGGCGCGAGGGTCGGCGGCCGGGACGCCTCGACCGACGGCGCGGGGTGGGCGGCCTGCTCACGGGCCGGGGGAGCGGTGGCGTGGTGCTCGCTGCCGCAGGCGCCGAGCGCGGCGGCCAGGAGGCAGACAGCGGTGACGGTACGGGCGGTGACGACACGGCGTGCGGGACTGATCACCGTATGAAATTACGAATATGCCCCCCCGAGGTCCCGGAAGC
>NZ_JALLGL010000153.1 GCF_023072675.1 Streptomyces sp. XM83C | reverse complement strand
GCTTCTCCCGCACCCCCGCCACGGCCCCCGGCAGCACCGCGAGGAACCGCTCGACGTCCTCCTCGGCCGTCCCCGGCGGCAGCGACACCCGCACATTGCCCTCGCTGAGCACACCCATCGCCTTCAGCACATGGCTCGGCGTCAGCGTGCTGCTCGTACAGGACGATCCGGACGAGACGGAGAAACCCTCCCGGTCCAGCTCGTGCAGCAGCGCCTCACCGTCGACATAGAGACACGAGAAGGTGACCACGCCGGGCAGCCGCCGCTCGGGGTCGCCCACCACCTCCACATCCGGCACCAGCCGCGGCACCCCGGCCCGGATCCGCTCCGTCAGCTCCCGCAGCCGCGCCGCCTCACGGTCCGCCTCGGCGCGCACCGCCCGCAGCGAGGCCGCCGCCGCCACGATCGCCGGGATGTTCTCGAAGCCGGGTGCCCGGCCCGACTCCCGCTCGTCCACCGGTCCTTGCGGCGCGAACCGCACGCCCTTGCGCACGACCAGCAGGCCCACCCCGGACGGCCCGCCCCACTTGTGCGCGCTGCCCGCCAGCACCGACCAGCCGCCCCGCACCGGCCCCCAGGCCAGCGACTGCGCCGCGTCCACCAGCAGCGGCACCCCGGCCGCCCGGCACACCTCGGCGACCTCGGCCACCGGCTGCACCGTCCCCACCTCGTGGTTGGCGGACTGCAGACACGCCAGCGCGGTGTCGGGGCGCAGCGCGGCGGCGTACGACGCCGGGTCCACGGCCGCCGTACGGTCCACCGGAACCGTGGTCACCTCGCCGCCCGCCGCCTCGTGCGCCTCGGCCGAATGGAGTACCGAGGAGTGTTCGACGGCTGACACGATCAGGTGACGCCCGGTCCGGCGCCGCCCCGCCAACACGCCGGAGACTCCCGCGTGCACGGCACGCGTCCCGGACGGCGTGAACACCACCTCGTCCGCGCGGCAGCCGACCGCCTCCGCGACGGCCTCCCGGGCCGCGTCCAGCAGCAGCCGCGCCCGCCGTCCCTCCCGGTACAACCGGGCGGGATCGGCCCAGCCTTCATCCAAAGAGGCCAACAGGGCCTGACGGGCGACGGGGTGGAGGGGAGCGGCGGAAGCAGCGTCGAAGTAGGCCACACGGCAACGGTAGAACCCCGGTGCGGGGGCCCGCTTCCAGGGGCGGGGCGAGCGGCGCGGCCCGCGGCGGACGAGCCGCGGGGGCCAATTCAGCGAACCACCCCTTTGAGTAGGCACCCCTCCCCGCGACCCCTCGAAGAGGGTGGGCTAGGGTTTGGTCCGCATAAACATCCAAACCCCTGCCCGACGCAGGGCGGCGACCGACCAGCGAGAAGGCCGCAGCCGTACAGCGCGGGCGAGACTCTCGGGAAGGCGCTACGTGAGTCCCAACGGCTCCGACCGCTCGCCGCGGCGCCCGATGCGGCGGAAGCTGCTGCAGGCACTGACCGCGGGCCTGGTCCTGGCGACCGCAACCGGTTGCACATACAAGGACTTCCCCCGCCTTGGTATGCCCACCCCGACCACGGAAGAGGCTCCGCGGATCCTCTCCCTGTGGCAGGGCTCCTGGGCTGCCGCGCTCGCCGTTGGCGTGCTGGTGTGGGGTCTGATTCTGTGGAGTGCCATCTTCCACCGGCGCAGCCGCACCAAGGTCGAGGTTCCTCCGCAGACCCGGTACAACCTCCCCATCGAGGCCCTGTACACGGTCGTTCCGATCCTCATCGTCTCGGTCCTGTTCTACTTCACGGCCCGTGACGAGTCGAAGCTGCTCAGCCTGGAGAAGAAGCCGGACGTCACGGTCAACGTGGTCGGCTTCTGGTGGAGCTGGTGCTTCAACTACATCGAGAACGTCGAAGGTTCCACCGGCGACGCCAAGACCGCCGCGGAACTGAACGCGATCCCGGACCGGTACAAGAAGGACTTCCCGGCCGACGCGGGTGGCGTCTACACCTGCGGCACCCCGGGTGAGCGGAACCCGCAGACCAACAACCCCGGTCCCACCCTGTGGCTCCCCAAGGGCAAGACCGTCCGCTTCGTGCTCACCTCGCGTGACGTCATCCACTCCTTCTGGGTGGTGCCGTTCCTGATGAAGCAGGACGTCATCCCGGGCCACACCAACGCCTTCCAGGTGACCCCCGACAAGGAGGGCACCTTCCTGGGCAAGTGCGCCGAGCTGTGCGGCGTCGACCACTCCCGGATGCTGTTCAACGTGAAGGTCGTCTCCCCTGAGCGCTACGAGCAGCACCTCAAGGACCTCGCCAAGAAGGGGCAGACCGGTTACGTTCCCGCCGGCATCGCGCAGACGAGCCACGAGAAGAACCGGGAGACGAACAACCTGTGAGCATCGTCAACGAACCTCAGGGTGCCTCGGCGGCTGAAGAGCCGTACTACGAGGACGAGCTGCCGGTCCGGCGCAAGCAGCCCGGCAATGTCGTGGTCAAGTGGCTCACCACCACCGACCACAAGACCATCGGAACGCTCTACCTGGTCACGTCGTTCGCGTTCTTCTGCATCGGTGGCGTCATGGCGCTGTTCATGCGCGCCGAGCTGGCCCGCCCGGGCCTGCAGCTGATGTCGAACGAGCAGTTCAACCAGGCGTTCACGATGCACGGCACGATCATGCTGCTGATGTTCGCGACGCCGCTGTTCGCCGGCTTCGCGAACTGGATCATGCCGCTCCAGATCGGTGCCCCCGACGTCGCGTTCCCGCGGCTGAACATGTTCGCCTACTGGCTGTACCTGTTCGGCTCGCTCATCGCGGTCGCCGGCTTCCTCACGCCGGACGGCGCGGCCGACTTCGGCTGGTTCGCCTACGCCCCGCTGTCGGACGCGGTCCGCTCGCCCGGCATCGGCGCCGACATGTGGATCATGGGTCTGGCCTTCTCCGGCTTCGGCACCATCCTCGGCTCGGTCAACTTCATCACCACGATCATCTGCATGCGTGCCCCCGGCATGACCATGTTCCGCATGCCGATCTTCGTGTGGAACGTGCTGCTGACCGGTGTCCTGGTCCTGCTGGCCTTCCCGGTCCTGGCCGCCGCGCTGTTCGCCCTGGAGGCGGACCGCAAGTTCGGCGCCCACGTCTTCGACCCGACCAACGGCGGCGCACTGCTCTGGCAGCACCTCTTCTGGTTCTTCGGCCACCCCGAGGTGTACATCATCGCCCTGCCGTTCTTCGGCATCATCTCGGAGATCATCCCGGTCTTCTCCCGCAAGCCGATGTTCGGCTACATGGGCCTGATCGCGGCCACGATCGCGATCGCCGGTCTGTCGATCACCGTGTGGGCGCACCACATGTACGTGACCGGCGGTGTGCTGCTGCCGTTCTTCTCCTTCATGACCTTCCTGATCGCCGTACCGACCGGTGTGAAGTTCTTCAACTGGATCGGCACGATGTGGAAGGGCAGCCTGTCCTTCGAGACCCCGATGCTGTGGGCCACCGGCTTCCTGATCACCTTCACCTTCGGTGGTCTGACCGGTGTCATCCTGGCCTCGCCGCCCATGGACTTCCACATCTCGGACTCGTACTTCGTGGTGGCGCACTTCCACTACGTCGTCTTCGGCACCGTCGTCTTCGCGATGTTCGCCGGCTTCCACTACTGGTGGCCGAAGTTCACCGGCAAGATGCTCGACGAGCGCCTCGGCAAGATCACCTTCTGGACGCTCTTCGCCGGCTTCCACGGCACCTTCCTGGTCCAGCACTGGCTGGGTGCCGAGGGCATGCCGCGCCGGTACGCCGACTACCTGGCGGCCGACGGCTTCACCGCCCTGAACACGGTCTCCACCATCGCCTCGTTCGTGCTCGGCGCGTCGATCCTGCCGTTCTTCTACAACGTGTGGAAGACCGCCAAGTACGGCAAGCCGGTCGAGGTCGACGACCCGTGGGGTTACGGCCGCTCCCTGGAGTGGGCGACCTCCTGCCCGCCGCCGCGGCACAACTTCCTCACCCTGCCGCGGATCCGCAGCGAATCCCCGGCGTTCGACCTGCACCACCCGGAGATCGCCGAGCTGGAGCAGCTCGCGCTCGCCGGCCACGGTGAGAAGGCCATCGCGGGCAGCAAGGAGGCCGGCAAGTGAAGATCCAGGGCAAGATGTTCATCTGGCTGAGCGTCTTCATCCTCGCCATGGCGATCGTCTATGGCGTGTGGTCGAAGGAGCCGGCCGGTACGACCGCCCTCTTCCTGGCCTTCGGCCTGAGCATCATGATCGGCTTCTACCTGGGCTTCACCGCCCGGCGGGTCGACACCGGTGCCCAGGACAACAAGGAGGCCGATGTCGCGGACGACGCCGGCGAGCTGGGCTTCTTCAGCCCGCACAGCTGGCAGCCGCTCTCCCTCGCCGTCGGTGGCGCCATCGCCTTCCTCGGCGTGGCCGTCGGATGGTGGCTGCTGTACTTCGCGGCGCCGATCATCCTCATCGGCATCTGGGGCTGGGTCTTCGAGTACTACCGCGGTGAGAACCGCACCCAGTAGCACGACCCGAGCCTGGAACGAGCCCGGACACTCCGTCAGGAGCGTCCGGGCTCACGCTTTCGGCGCACTTCGCCGCGCCGCGCGGGGCAGCCGTCCCTAGCGTGAGGACATGAGCACGACTCCCCGCCCCCGCATCGCCGTCGGCTGCACGCTGCTGGTCATCGCCCTCTGCGCGGGCGTCACCGCCTGCGGCTCGGACGGCAATCCGCTCTCCGCCCGCCCCTACGACGCGGCGGACCAGATCGCCTTCAACGGCCCCACCGGCGACAAGAAGAAGGCCGACCCGGACAAGCCGCTGGAGATCACCGCCGAGGACTCCGACGGCCGTATCACCGACGTCACCGCCCAGGACGCCACAGGACGCCATGTGGCGGGCGAACTGTCCGCCGACGGCACCCGGTGGCACAGCACCGAGCCGCTGGCCGCCGAGGCCCACTACACGGTCCGTGTCAGCACCGAGGACGAGGACGGCGCCCCCGGCCGCAAGGTCTTCACCTTCGACACCGGCAAGCCCTCCGGCAAGACCACCCTCGACGTCACCTTCGGTCCCAAGGCCGGCACGTACGGCGTCGGCCAGCCCGTCACCGCCGAGCTGAGCAGACCCGTCAAGGACCCCCGCCAGCGCGCGATAGTCGAGCGCGCCCTCAAGGTCGAGTCCACCCCCGCCACCGAGGGCGCCTGGCACTGGGTCGACGACAAGAATCTCCACTACCGGCCCAAGGAGTACTGGCCGGCCCATGCCGACATCACCGTCCGCAGCAATCTCACCGGCATCAAGATCGGCGACCATCTGTGGGGCGGCAAGGCCGCGCCGCTGAAGCTGACGACGGGCGACCGGGTCATCGCCGTCACCGACGCCGCCGCCCACACCCTGACCGTCTACAAGAACGGTGAGCAGATCAACCAGATCCCCGTCACCACCGGCAAGCCCGGCTTCGACACCCGCAACGGCGTCAAGGTGGTCCTCGCCAAGGAGTACTTCGTACGGATGCGCGGCACCAGCATCGGCATCGCCGAGGGCAGCGCCGACTCCTACGACCTGCCCGTCTACTACGCGACCCGCGTCACCTGGAGCGGGGAGTACGTGCACGCCGCGCCCTGGTCCGTCGGATCACAGGGATACGCCAACGTCAGCCACGGCTGCACCGGCATGAGCACCTCGAACGCCGAGTGGTTCTTCGAGAACATCCGCGAGGGCGACATCGTCCAGGTCGTCAACAGCGACGGCAAGACGATGGAGCCGTTCGGCAACGGCTTCGGCGACTGGAACCTCGACTGGAAGAAGTGGCGCGACGGCAGCGCCCTGGCCGGCGGCAAGCCGGAGACGCCGAGCGCCGCCCAGCGGGCCAGGCTCCGGCCGGCCTCCGTGTGAGGGCGCGGCGGGCGTGCGGAACGGCGCGTACGGGCCACGGACGGCCCGTACGCGCCGGTGCGTCACCCGATCGGGGGTGTCACGCGCTGGCGAGCCTCTCCTGCCGCAGCAGGGACGCCAGCGCCGACGCGAACTCCACGGGATCCACCGGAAGGGTGACCGCGGCGTCCGCCCGGCTCCACGTGGCCAGCCAGGCGTCCTGCGGGCGCCCCATCAGCAGCAGCACCGGCGGGCAGCGGAACACCTCGTCCTTGATCTGACGGCACAGGCCCATGCCGCCCATGGGCACGGCCTCCCCGTCCAGGACACAGACGTCGATGCCGCCCTTGTCCAGCTCCCTGATCACCGCCCCCGGCGTCGCGCACTCCACGAACTCCACCAGCGGGGCGTCGGGAGCGGGCCTGCGGCCGGCGGCCAGCCGCACCTGCTCCCGTGTGTTGGAGTCGTCGCTGTAGACCAGCACAGTGGCGGTCGGCCGCATGGTTCCTCCGAGACGTCAGCGTCGTAGAAGCAAGCCCGTTGGGCCGGATGCTACTCCTTGGAACACCACGTCAACACCGGTCCGGAGGGGAGCAACACTCCGAACGGCACCCCCCAGAGTGAGGGCGGGATAAGCGACCGACATAATGTCGGTCGTGGCGACAGCAACGACAGTAGAAACCGGGCACGCGCACCCGTCGGTCAACCGGCCGAACCTCACCAGCGTCGGAACCATCATCTGGCTGAGTTCCGAGCTGATGTTCTTCGCGGCCCTCTTCGCGATGTACTTCACCCTGCGATCGGTGACAGGCCCCGACTTCTGGTCGGAGAAGGCCGAGGCCCTGAACTTCCCGTTCTCGGCCACCAACACCACGATCCTGGTGCTCTCCTCCCTCACCTGCCAGCTCGGCGTCTTCGCCGCCGAGCGCGGTGACGTGAAGAAGCTCCGGGCCTGGTTCATCGTCACCTTCATCATGGGTGCGATCTTCATCGGCGGTCAGGTCTTCGAGTACACCGAGCTGGTGAAGAAGGACGGGCTCTCCCTGTCCTCCGACCCGTACGGCTCGGTGTTCTACCTGACCACCGGCTTCCACGGCCTGCACGTGACGGGCGGCCTCATCGCCTTCCTCCTGGTCCTCGGCCGGACCTACGCGGCCAAGAGGTTCACCCACGAGCAGGCGACCGCCGCCATCGTCGTGTCCTATTACTGGCACTTCGTCGATGTCGTCTGGATCGGTCTCTTCGCCACGATCTACATGATCAAGTAGCCGGAACCGATCCCGCGCGCGTCCCCTGGACGCACCACCCAGAAGCATCGACGCAGAAGATCCTGACACCGGGGTAATCCGTGAAAAAGCTCTCCGCACGACGACGCCATCCGCTGGCGGCGGTCGTCGTCCTACTCCTCGCGCTGGCGGCCACGGGGGGCCTCTACGCCGCGTTCGCGCCCGCGGGCAAGGCGCAGGCCGATGAAGCCTCCCAGTCCCTCGCCATCGAAGAGGGCAAGAAGCTCTACACCGTGGGCTGCGCCAGCTGCCACGGCACCGGCGGTCAGGGCACCTCCGACGGTCCGAGCCTGGTCGGCGTGGGCGCCGCAGCTGTCGACTTCCAGGTCGGCACCGGTCGTATGCCCGCCGCCACCTCGCAGGGCGCCCAGGTCCCGCGGAAGAAGAACATCTACACGCAGGCCCAGATCGACCAGCTCGCCGCGTACATCGCCTCCCTCGGCGCCGGCCCGGCCGTCCCGACGAAGGAGCAGTACGGCCCGGAGGGCGCGGACATCGCCAAGGGCGGTGAGCTGTTCCGCACCAACTGCGCGCAGTGCCACAACTTCACCGGCAAGGGCGGTGCGCTGACCGAGGGCAAGTACGCCCCGTCGCTCGAAGGCGTGGAGCCCAAGCACATCTACGAGGCCATGCAGACGGGCCCGCAGAACATGCCGTCGTTCCCCGACACCACCATGTCGGAGCAGAACAAGAAGGACATCATCGCGTACCTGAACGCGGTCAACAGCAGCGAGACGGAGAACCCGGGCGGTCTTGAGCTGGGCGGCCTCGGCCCGGTCAGTGAAGGCCTCTTCGCCTGGATCTTCGGTCTCGGCGCCCTGATCGCGGTCGCCGTCTGGGTCGCCGCTCGGACCGCAAAGGCCAAGAAGTCATGAGTAGCCAAGACATTCCCGAAGAGAACCTGCCCGCAGAGCAGGACCACGCGCACGGCGCGGTGAAGGTCGCGGACGAGGAGAACCCGTTCGCCGACCCCGGCCTGCCGCCCCACGAGCACCGGATCCAGGACATCGACGAGCGGGCCGCCAAGCGGTCCGAGCGCACGGTCGCCCTGCTGTTCACGGTGTCGATGCTGGCCACCATCGGCTTCATCGCCTCGTACGTCACCGTCCCGGACGACAAGTCGATCTTCGTCTTCCCGATCGGGCACCTCAGCGCGATGAACTTCGCGCTCGGCCTGACCCTCGGTGTAGCGCTCTTCTGCATCGGCGCGGGCGCGGTCCACTGGGCCCGCACCCTGATGTCCGACGTGGAGATCGCCGACGAGCGTCACCCGATCGAGGCCCCCGCCGAGGTCCGCGAGAAGGTCATCGCGGACTTCAAGCAGGGCGCCAAGGAGTCGGCGATCGGCCGGCGCAAGCTGATCCGCAACACGATGCTCGGCGCCGTCGCCCTCGTCCCGCTGTCCGGCGTCATGCTGCTGCGTGACCTCGGCCCGCTGCCCGGCACCAGCCTGCGCCACACCGCCTGGTCCAAGGGCAAGCTCCTCGTGAACATGAACACGAACGAGCCGCTGCGTCCCGAGGACGTCGCCGTCGGCTCGCTCACCTTCGCCAAGCCCGAGGGCCTGGAGGAGCACGACGAGAACTTCCAGACCGAGATCGCCAAGGCGGCCCTGATGATCGTCCGGCTCCAGCCGGAGAACATCAAGGACAAGCGCGAGCTGGAGTGGTCGCACGAGGGCATCGTGGCGTACTCCAAGATCTGCACCCACGTCGGTTGCCCGATCTCGCTGTACGAGCAGCAGACGCACCACGTGCTGTGCCCCTGCCATCAGTCCACCTTCGACCTCTCCGACGGTGCCCGCGTGATCTTCGGTCCCGCCGGTCACGCCCTGCCGCAGCTGCGCATCGGCGTGAACGACGAGGGCTACCTCGAGGCGCTCGGCGACTTCGAAGAGCCCGTCGGTCCTGCTTTCTGGGAGCGCGGATGAGCACTGCAAACAGCCCCGAGTCCCGCTCTCGCGGGAAGGCACCGGCCGGCGAGCGTCTCGCCGACTGGGCCGACGGCCGGCTGGGGATCTACTCCCTGGCCAAGGCCAACATGCGCAAGATCTTCCCCGACCACTGGTCGTTCATGTTGGGCGAAGTGTGCATGTACAGCTTCATCATCATCATCCTGACGGGTGTCTACCTGACGCTGTTCTTCCACCCGTCGATGAACGAGGTGGAGTACCACGGCAGCTACGTCCCGCTCCAGGGACAGCTGATGTCCGAGGCGTTCAACTCGACCCTGCACATCTCCTTCGACGTGCGCGGTGGTCTGCTCATCCGGCAGATCCACCACTGGGCCGCGCTGATCTTCCTCGCCGGCATGTTCGTGCACATGATGCGCGTGTTCTTCACCGGCGCGTTCCGCAAGCCGCGTGAGGTCAACTGGCTGTTCGGCTTCCTGCTGTTCGTCCTGGGCATGTTCACCGGTTTCACCGGCTACTCGCTCCCGGACGACCTGCTCTCCGGCACCGGTGTCCGCTTCATGGAGGGCGCGATCCTGTCCGTGCCGATCGTCGGCACGTACATCTCGTTCTTCCTCTTCGGCGGCGAGTTCCCGGGCGGCGACTTCGTGGCCCGCTTCTACTCGATCCACATCCTGCTGCTGCCGGGCATCATGCTGGGCCTGATGGTGGCCCACCTGATCCTCGTCTTCTACCACAAGCACACCCAGTTCGCGGGCCCCGGCAAGTCGAACAAGAACGTCGTCGGCATGCCGCTGCTCCCGGTGTACATGGCGAAGGCGGGCGGCTTCTTCTTCCTGGTCTTCGGTGTCATCGCGATCATCGCCGCGATCGCGCAGATCAACCCGATCTGGGCCATCGGCCCCTACCGTCCGGACCAGGTGTCCACCGGCGCCCAGCCCGACTGGTACATGGGCTTCGCCGAGGGTCTGATCCGCTTCATGCCGGGCTGGGAGATCAACCTGTGGGGCCACACGCTCGTCCTGGGCGTGTTCATCCCGCTGGTCCTCTTCCCGCTGGTCCTCGCGGTGATCGCGGTCTACCCGTTCATCGAGGCCTGGATCACCGGCGACAAGCGCGAGCACCACATCCTGGACCGTCCGCGCAACGCCCCGACGCGTACCGCGTTCGGTGTCGCCTGGATCACGATCTACATGATCACGCTGGTCGGCGGTGGCAACGACCTGTGGGCCACCCACTTCCACCTGTCGATCAACGCCGTGACCTGGTTCGTCCGCATCGGCTTCTTCGTCGGCCCGGTGATCGCGTTCGTCGTCACCAAGCGGATCTGCCTCGGCCTTCAGCGCCGCGACAGGGACAAGGTGCTGCACGGTCGCGAGACCGGCACCATCAAGCGCCTGCCGCACGGTGAGTTCATCGAGGTCCACGAGCCGCTGTCGCAGGAGGCCCTGCACACCCTCACCGCGCACGAGCAGTACCAGCCGCTCGAGATCGGCCCGACGGTCGACGAGAACGGCGTCGAGCGCAAGGTGAAGGCCACCGAGAAGCTCCGCGCCAAGCTGAGCGAGACCTACTTCGGTGAGGAGTCGCAGATCCCGAAGCCGACGGTGGAGGAGTACAAGGAGATCACGAGCGGCCACGGCCACCACTGATCCCACCCCTGGCGTCGCCACGCACTGAAGGGCCCCGTCCGGTCTGCGGACGGGGCCCTTCGGCGTCGGCGCGGGCTGGATAGGCTGGAGCACACACTCTGTTCACGACGTACAGGAGCGGCTGATGAGCGCTGTGACCCCCGCTGGAGGCGACACCGCGGCGGGCCGTTCCTGGCCCGAGGTACTGAACGCCCTGCTCGACGGACGCGACCAGAGCGCGGACGCGACCGCCTGGGCGATGGACCGCATCATGCGCGGCGAGGCCACCGACGCGCAGATCGCCGGCTTCGCGGTGGCCCTGCGCGCCAAGGGCGAGACCGTCGAGGAGATCACCGGCCTGGTCCGCGCGATGTACGAGCACGCCAATGTGATAGACGTGCCCGGCGACACCGTCGACATCGTCGGCACCGGCGGTGACGGCGCCCGCACGGTGAACATCTCCACCATGTCCTCGATCGTCGTCGCCGGCACCGGCGCGAAGGTCGTCAAGCACGGCAACCGTGCCGCGTCCTCCGCGTCCGGCGCCTCCGACGTGCTGGAGAAGCTCGGCGTGAATCTGGAGCTGACCCCGAAGCGGGTGGCGGAGGTCGCCGAGGAGGCCGGCATCACCTTCTGCTTCGCCGTGAAGTTCCACCCGGCGCTGCGGCATGTGGCCGCGGCCCGCAGCCAGCTCGGCATCCGTACCACGTTCAACTTCCTGGGTCCGCTCACCAACCCGGCGAAGGTCCGCGCCCAGGCGGTCGGTGTCGCCGACCCGCGCATGGCGCCGATCGTCGCCGGTGTCTTCGCCGAGCGCGGCAACTCCTCACTCGTGTTCCGCGGCGACGACGGCCTGGACGAGCTGACCACCACCTCCACCTCCCGCGTGTGGACCGTCCGCGACGGCAAGGTCACCGAGGAGACCTTCGACCCGCGCGACGTCGGCATCGAACTGGTCGAGGTGGAGGCCCTGCGCGGCGCCGACGCCTCCTACAACGCCGAGGTCGCCCGCCGCGTCCTCGACGGCGAGCAGGGCCCCGTCCGGGACGCCGTACTGCTGAACTCCGCCGCCGCGCTGGTGGCCCTGCACCCGACCGACGCCCCGCTCACCGAGCAGATCCGCGCCGGCATGGCCAAGGCGGCGGAGTCGATCGACTCGGGTGCCGCCCGGCGCACCCTCGACCGCTGGGTGGCCGCCAGCAACGCCTGACCGGCGGCTGGTTCGCGGTCCCGAATCCGGACACGGGTTGCGGGGCCGCGATCTTTTCGCGTAGGTTCCTGTACCAGGTCATGAGTGACAGTCATGAGGCCCCGGCCGACTGTCCGGCAACCCTCCGTCCGTGGCGGGGTGCCCCGGGTGAGGACCAGGTCGTACGGCAGCAAGGCCTACGGCAAGCGCGGACCCCTCGCGAAACTCCAGGGGTCCTGGGTCGTTCGAGGGAGTGCCTTCCGTGAGCAAGCGAATGCGTTAGGGCGCGTCCTTCCGATCTTGTCGCATCGGGGACGGTGCCTTCCCGGCCTGCCCGAGCGGGGTCAGATGCGCGTGCCGGACCCCGCGACCCGCGGCAAGAACGGAAAGACGCGCCCAGGGCCGCTGAGCCCTCCGCGCACCTTCCTTCCCCTTCCCCTTTTCCTCCTGTGCCACCGCACGGTCCTGTTCCGTCCGTGTGCCGTGGCGCGGGTGTTCTCTCACGGAGTCCCGCCATGTCTGTCTTCACCGCTGCCGCCGACCAGTCCGTTTGTGCCCCGCTGCCCGTTCTGGGCAGGGATGTCACCGTGCCGCTCGTCACCGGCGGCGAGGTCACCTACGCCGCGCTCGACTACGCCGCCAGCGCCCCCGCCCTCCAGCGGGTCTGGGACGACGTCGCCGCCTACGTGCCGTACTACGGCAGCGTCCACCGGGGCGCCGGATACCTCTCCCAGCTCTCCACCGAGCTGTTCGAGAACGCCCGGCGCACCGTCGCCGAGTTCCTCGACTGCCGTGACGGCGACCAGGTCGTCTTCACCCGCTCCACCACCGACTCCCTCAACCTGCTCGCCCGCGCACTGCCCGCCGGCTGCCAGGTGTTCGTCTTCGAGACCGAGCACCACGCCTCCCTGCTGCCCTGGCAGCACGCGCGGGTCACCTTCCTCGACGCGCCCCGCACCCCGGCCGAGGCCGTGCGCACCCTGGAGCGCGCCCTCGCCGACCGCGACCCCCACGGCCCCGCCCTGGTCTGCGTGACCGGCGCCTCCAACGTCACCGGCGAGCTGTGGCCCGTACAGGAGCTGACGGCCGCCGCCCACGCCCACGGCGCCCGGATCGTGCTGGACGCCGCGCAGCTCGCCCCGCACCACCCGGTCAGCGTCCGTGACCTCGATGTCGACTGGGTGGCCTTCTCCGGGCACAAGCTGTACGCCCCGTTCGGCTCCGGCGTCCTCGCCGGCCGCGCCGACTGGCTGCGCGAGGCCGAGCCGTACCTCGCGGGCGGCGGCGCCAGCCGCAGGGTGACGCGGCGCGAGGACGGGGGAGTGGACGTGGAGTGGCACGACAGCGCCGCCCGCCACGAGGCCGGCTCCCCGAACGTCATCGGCGCCTACGCCATCGCCTCCGCCTGCAAGGCCCTCACCGACGCAGGCTGGGACACCCTGGTCGCCCGCGAGCGGCACCTGATCGAGAAGGTCCGCACCGGCCTCGCCGACGTCCCCGAGGTGCGCGTCCTGTCCCTCTTCGGCGACGACGCCCCCCGCGTCGGGGTGATCTCCTTCGTCGTCGAGGGCTGGAACAGCTCCCACTTCGCCGCCGCGCTCTCCGCCGAGTACGGCATCGGCGTCCGCGACGGCCTGTTCTGCGCCCACCCGCTGGTGCGCACCCTCCTCGGCGGCGACCCGCAGACCCAGGGCGAGTGCGGCGCCCCGGAGGCCGCGCCGGGCGAGAAGTCCCTCAACGCCATCCGGGTCAGCTTCGGCGCCGGCACCCCCGACGAGCACGTGGACCGCTTCGTGAGGGCCGTGCGGGAACTGGTCAGCGACGGGGCGCGGTGGACGTACCGCACCGAGGACGGCCGGTGCGTGCCCGCCGTATGAGCACCTGAGCGGCGGCCCGCGATACCCTCCCCTTCGGCAGCCGACGGGCGACACAGGGGGAGTACGGGTGCAGGCGCTGCGTGCCACGGATCCGCGGCGGATCGGGCCGTACGAGGTCGTCGGCAGACTCGGCGCGGGCGGTATGGGCGAGGTGTACCTCGCCGTGTCCCGCGCCGGACTCCGCCTCGCCGTCAAGGTGGTGCGTGCCGAGCACGCCGAGGACCGCACGTTCCGCGCGCGGTTCCGGCACGAGGTGCGGGCCGCGCAGACCGTCGGCGGGGCCGGCACCTACACCGCGCGGGTCGTCGACGCCGACACCGAGGCCGAACGGCCCTGGATGGCAACGGAGTTCGTGGACGGGCCGAACCTGCGGGACGCGGTGCTGGACGGCGGCCCGCTGCCCTTGGACGGGGTACGGGCGCTGGCGGCGGCGCTGGGCGAGGCGCTCGCCGCGATCCACGCCAAGGGCATGGTGCACCGGGACCTCAAGCCGTCCAACATCCTGCTGGCGCCCGACGGTCCGCGGGTCATCGACTTCGGCATCGTGCGCGCCCTGGAGGCGACCTCCCTGACCCGGACCGGCACGGTCGTCGGTTCCGTCGGGTACGTCTCGCCCGAGCAGATCCGCAACGGCGGCGAAGTGGGCCCGCCCAGCGACGTGTTCTCGCTCGGTGCCGTCCTCGCGTACGCGTCCGCCGGGCGGGAGCCGTTCGGTGAGGGACAGGACTCGGTCGTCCTGCTGCGCATCCTGACCCGCGACTACGACCTGACCGGCGTCCCCGACGGTATCCGGCCCCTGGTGGAGGCCTGCTTCGCGGAGGACCCGCAGAAGCGGCCGACGCCGCAGCGGGTCATCGTGGCCGTCGGCCACACGCCCACCACGCTGCGCTCTTCGCTGCGGCCCGGCTGGTACAGGCAGGTCCCGGAGCCGGCGACGGGCGCGGGGCCGGAACGCTGGCTGCCCGCGCGGGACTCGGGGGAGCGGCCGAGCGGCGTGGAGTACGTGGCACCGCCGACGGTGGCGGACATGCCGGTACGGGAGCGGCCGGGGGCGCCCGACGCGGCGCCCGGCGCGTCCGGCTCGGCGTCGGACGCGCCGGCGGTGCCCGCCGCGGCCCCGGACGCGCACGGGGTGCCCGGGGTGCCCGCTCCGGCGTCGGAGGTGCCTGCGGTGTCCTCGCCGGCGCCGGACGCGCCGGTCCCGGCGCGGGGTGCCGAGGAGTCCCCGGCAGCGGGGGCCGTGGCGTCCCCGGCACCGGTGGGGGAGCGCCGGGCGGGCGTCGCGGAACCGGCCCCGGCCGTGATCCCGGAGCAGGCCCAGGCCCACTCCCCGGCACCGGCGCCCGATGCCGAGGCTTCGCCCGAGCCGGCCCCGGACAGGGCGACGGCACCGGCACCGGACCGGGCCGCCGAGGCGCCCCGCGTACCGGCTCCCGCGTCCCCGTCCGCCCCGGCCGCGGACGCGCCCGCCCCCGCGC
>NZ_JALLGL010000152.1 GCF_023072675.1 Streptomyces sp. XM83C | reverse complement strand
AGGGTGTCCGGGGTGGGGTGCGGGGCCTCGTCCGGGTGCGGGAATGCGTCCGGGTACGGCGCTACGTCGTCGTACGGCGCGTCGTCGTACGGCCGGTCAGCGGCGTCGGGCAGCGGCTCGCTCTCGTGCGGCCCCGCGTCCGGGTACGGGAGCCGGTCGTCGTAAGGGGGCTCGTCCTCGTAGCGGGGCTCGTCCTCGTAGGGCGGGATCTCGTCGTACGGCGGCTCGTCGTCCTCGGGGGGTGGGGGCCACTCCGGGTCGCTGTAGGTGTCGGCGGGGCCGGTGGCGGGCGGGTGGGCGGGGAGGGTGTCCAGGGGGGCGGGGACCGTCGCGGCGGCGGCGCGGCGGCGGGCGAGGGCCGCCTCGTCCAGCGGCAGGGGCCAGGCCTGGTCGGCGGTGGCGCGGTGCAGGGCGGGGTTCTCCTCGCCCTCCTCGGGTGCGTCGGCCCAGACCTCGATCTCGCCGTGCCCGGCGGCGCAGTGCTCGTACAGGGCGAGGAGGAAGTCGGACGGGCCGCGCGGCTTCTTCTGGGTGGGCCCCCACCAGTGGCCGGAGCCGAGGAGCAGGGAGCGGGGGCGGGTGAAGGTGACGTAGCCGAGGCGGAGTTCCTCGGTGTGCTGGTGGTCCTTCATGGCCTCGTGGAAGGCCTTCAGGCCGCGCGCGTCCCAGCTGTCGACGTCGGGCAGGGTGTCGGCGTCGCCGCGCAGGGCGTGCGGCAGGACCTTGGCCTGCGCGGTCCATTTCTCGCGGCCCTGGCTGCTGGGGAAGGTGCCGGTGACGAGGCCGGGGACGGCGACGACGTCCCATTCCAGGCCCTTGGACTTGTGTGCGGTGAGGACCTTGACGGTGTTCTCGCCGCCGGGGAGGGCGTTGTCGAGGCCTTTCTCGTACTGGGCGGCGGTGCGCAGGAACGCGAGGAAGGCCAGCAGGGTCGCCTCGTTGTCGCTCGCGGCGAAGGAGGCGGCGACGTCGAGGAAGTTGGACAGGGTCTCGCGGCGGCGTGCGGCGAGCGCGTGCGGGGACGCGGACAGTTCCACCTCCAGGCCGGTCACGGCGAGGACGCGGTGCAGGACGTCCATGAGGGGGTCGGCGAGGGAGCGGCGCAGGTCGCGGAGTTCGGCGGCGAGGCGGGCGAAGCGCACGCGCGCGTCGGGCGAGAAGGGCAGCCCGTCGTCGTCGCCGGTGCCGTCCAGCGGGGTCTCCAGGAAGGTGTCGAGGGCGTCGGCGAGGGAGATCACCTCGGCCGGGTCGACGCCTTCGACGGCCGCGGCGAGCCGGCGGTCGGGGTCGTCGTCGCCGTCCACGCGCGCGTGGGAGACGAGCAGCCGGGCGCGGCGGCCCAAAAGGGCGAGGTCGCGGGGGCCGATGCGCCAGCGGGGGCCGGTGAGGAGGCGGACGAGGGCGGCGTTGGCGCCGGGGTCCTGGAGGACTTCGCAGACGGCGACGAGGTCGGCGACCTCGGGCAGGTGGAGCAGGCCGGAGAGGCCGACGACCTCGACGGGGATGTCGCGGGCGACGAGGGCGCCCTGGATCTCGGCGAAGTCGCCTGCGGTGCGGCACAGGACGGCGATCTCGCCGGGTGCCGTGCCGGTGTGCACGAGGTGGGCGATGGAGTCGGCGATCCAGCCGATCTCCTCGGCGTGCGTGGGCAGGAGGGCGCAGCGCACCAGGCCGTCGCGTTCGGCGCCGGGGGCGGGGCGGAGTGCCTCCACGCCCGCGTGCATGGCGCGCAGCGGTGCGGCGAGCCCGTTGGCGAGGTCGAGGAGCCGGCCGCCGCTGCGGCGGTTCTCGCTGAGCGCCCGGCGGTCGGCGGGGCGGCCGTCGGTGTGCGGGAAGTGTTCGGGGAAGTCGTCGAGGTTGGCGACGGAGGCGCCGCGCCAGCCGTAGATGGCCTGGCAGGGGTCGCCGACGGCGGTGACGGGGTGGCCGGTGCCGCCGCCGAACAGGCCGGAGAGCAGGATGCGCTGGGCGACGGAGGTGTCCTGGTACTCGTCGAGGAGGACGACGCGGAACTCGTCACGCAGCAGGCGGCCGACTTCGGGCAGTTGTGCGAGTTGTGCGGCGAGGGCGATCTGGTCGCCGAAGTCGAGCAGGTCGCGTTCGCGTTTGGCCGCGCGGTAGCGCACCACCAGGTCGGCGAGTTCGCGGCGGGCCGCGGCCGTCTCGGGGACTTTGCGCAGGTCGGCGTTGGTGAGTTCGGCGGTGCGCAGTCGCAGCAGCAGCTCGGCGTCGTGTGTGCGGAGCGCCTGGGGTCGTACGAGGTGTTCGGACAGTTCGGCGTCGAGTGCGAGGAGGTCGCTGACGAGGTCGGGGAAGGAGCGGGTGAGGGCCGGGTAGGGGCCGGGGGCTTCGCGCAGGACGCGGGCGGCGAGCTGGTAGCGGCTGGCGTCGGCGAGGAGGCGGGCGGTGGGTTCCAGGCCGATGCGCAGGCCGTGGTCTGTGAGGAGACGGCCGGCGAAGGCGTGGTAGGTGGAGATGACGGGTTCGCCGGGCGGGTCGTCCGGGTCGATGGCGTCGGGGTCGGTGACGCCGGCTTTGACGAGTGCCCTGCGGACGCGGTCGGCGAGCTCTCCGGCGGCCTTGTTGGTGAAGGTCAGGCCGAGGACCTGTTCGGGGGCGACCTGGCCGGTGCCGACCAGCCACACCACGCGTGCAGCCATCACGGTGGTCTTGCCGGAGCCGGCTCCGGCCACGATCACCTGCGGGGCGGGAGGCGCGGTGATGCAGGCCGTCTGCTCCGGGGTGAACGGGATGCCGAGCAGCTCTTTGAGCTGCTCGGGGTCGGTGATGCGGGCGGGCACATCGGAGAGGCTAGCGGCGGCCACTGACAGCGCCGGCCCACATCACCGGGCGGTAGGGAAGACTCGCAGGTCAGCGGGGGTGGTGCGGTGCGTCACAGGCGCCCTGTGGCTGTCGGGGCGGCGGCTGCGGGGGCCGGTCACTCGACGACGTGCCGTCCCTCGGGGCGGGCGCTGCACGAGGCGCGGAACGCGCAGTGGGTGCAGTGCTGGCCGGCGCTGGGGGTGAACCGCTCGTCGAGGACCTTGCCCGCGGCCGTGGCGAGCAGTTCGCCGACCCACTCCCCTTCCAGGGGCTGCTGGGTCTGGATCTTCGGCAGGCTGTCGCCGCCGTCGCGCTTGGCGGCACCCTGCCGCAGGTGGACGAGTTCGGCGCCGCCCGGCTCGGGGCGCGTCCCGTCGAAGGCGGCGTCGACGGCGCCTTCGCGCACGGCGAGCTGGTAGACGGCGAGCTGCGGGTGGCGGGCCACGTCGGCGGCGCTGGGGGCCTGTTTGCCGGTCTTGAAGTCGACGACGTAGGCGCGGCCGTCGCGGTCGGCTTCGACGCGGTCCATCTGGCCGCGGATGCGTACGGCGTAGTCGCCGGCCTCCAGGGTGACGTCGAAGTCGTGTTCGCTGGCGACGGGGGTGCGGCCGGCGCGGTCCATGACATGCCACCGCAGGAAGCGTTCCAGCGCCACGCGCGCGTTCTGCTTCTCCTGCTCGGACTTCCACGGCGCGTCGAAGGCGAGCGCGTTCCACACGGAGTCCAGGCGTTCCATCAGCACGTCGAGATCGGCGGGGGTGTGACCCGAGGCGACCTCGTCGGCGAGGACGTGGACGACGTTGCCGAAGCCCTGCGCGGCGGTCGCGGGGGTGTCGGCCTTGACCTCGCGGCCGAGGAACCACTGCAGGGCGCAGGTGTTGGCGAGCTGGTCGAGGGCGCTGCCGGACAGCACGACGGGCTGGTCACGGTCGCGCAGCGGCACCTTGGACTCGGTCGGGTCCCACATGCCCCACCAGCGGTAGGGGTGCGCGGACGGCACGAGGGGGCGGCCGTCCTCGTCGGTGAGCGCGGCGAGCCGGGCGAGTCGGCGGGCCGCGGCTTCCCGGAGCCCGGCGGAGGCGCGGGGGTCGACGGTGGTGGCGCGCAGCTCGGCGACGAGCGCCGCGACGGACAGGGGGCGGCGCGGGCGGCCGGTGACGTCCCTGGGTTCGACGCCCAGTTCGGTGAGGAAGCGGGAGGGCTGGTCGCCGTCGTCGGCGGGGGCCTTCACCGCGGTGACGACGAGCCGTTCACGCGCGCGTGTGGCGGCGACGTAGAACAGGCGGCGTTCCTCGGCGAGGAGCGCGCCGGGGGTGAGCGGCTGGGCGAGGCCGTCGCGCCCGATGCGGTCGGCCTCCAGCAGGGAGCCGCGGCGACGCAGGTCGGGCCAGAGGCCTTCCTGGACGCCCGCGACGACGACCAGCCGCCACTCCAGGCCCTTGGAGCGGTGCGCGGTCATCAGGCGGACCGCGTCGGGGCGTACCGCGCGCCGGGTGAGCGTGTCGGCGGCGATGTCCTCGGCCTCGATCTCGGCGAGGAAGTTGAGGGCGCCGCGCCCTCCGGTGCGCTCCTCCGCGCGCGCGGCCGTCGCGAACAGTGCGCACACCGCGTCCAGGTCCCGGTCGGCGTTGCGGCCCGCCGCGCCGCCGCGCCGTGCCGCCCGCTCCAGACGCGCGGGCCAGGGCGTGCCCTCCCACAGGTCCCACAGCGCCTCCTCGGCGGTGCCGCCGCCCGCGAGACGCTCACGGGCCTTGCGCAGCAGCGCGCCGAGGCGTTGCGCCCCGCGCGCGTACGCCGGGTCGTGCACCGCGAGGCGCTCCGGTTCGGCCAGCGCGCGGGCCAGGAGTTCGTCCGAGGGAGGCGGGAGCGGGTTGCCGGCGGCCCGCTCCTCGTCGCGCAGCGCCCGTCCGAGGCGCCGCAGATCGGCGGCGTCCATCCCGCCCAGGGGGGACGCGAGGAGGGTGAGGGCGGTCTCCGTGTCCAGCCAGCAGTCCCCGGCGGCGGGGGCGGAGGCGTCACGGGGGGTGCCGTCGTGGGGTACGGCGGGTCGCGGGCCGTCGCCTTCGGGTACAGCGGGCCGCGGGCCGTCGCCTTCGGGCACGCCGATCCCCGGGCCGTCGCCGTCGGGTACGCCGATCCCCGGGCCGACGCCTTCGGCTACAGCGGGTCGCGAGCCGTCGCCTTCGGGTACGCCGATCCCCGGGCCGACGCCTTCGGCTACAGCGGGTCGCGAGCCGTCGCCTTCGGGTACGCCGATCCCCGGGCCGTCGCCTTCGGGCACGGCGCTCCGCAGCCCGTCGCCGCCGGGCACGGCGACCGGCAGGCCGTCGTCGCCGTCGGGTACGGCGCCCTGCGCGCCGGCACCGCCGGGTACGTCACCCCGCGGGCCACCGGCCACGGCGGCGCCCTCGGTGGCACCGTCGCCGGACCGCTCCCCCGCCTCCGCGGTGGCGACCGCGCGCAGTGCCGTCAGCAGGGGCGCGACGGCGGGTTCGTGCCGCAGGGGCAGGTCGTCGCCGTCGATGTCGAGGGGGACGCCGGCGGCGGTGAGGGCTCGGCGGACCGTGGGGATCGTGCGGGAGCCGGCCCGCACCAGGACGGCCATGTCGCTCCAGGGCACGCCGTCCTCCAGGTGCGCCCTGCGGAGGATGTCGGCGATGTTGTCCAGCTCGGTGCCGGGTGTCGGGTACGTGTACACCTCGACGCGTCCCCCCTCGCGGACGGGGGTGAGGTCGCGGTGGGCGCGGACCTTGTCGGCGGGGAGGCGGGTCAGCGGCATGCGCTGGGTGACGAGCCGGGTGGCGGCCAGCAGGGCGGCCGAGGAGCGCCGGGAGACCCGCAGCACCTCGACGGGCGCGGGCCGGCCGTCCGCGCGCGGGAAGGTCTGCGGGAAGTCCAGGATGCCGTTGACGTCGGCGCCGCGGAACGCGTAGATCGACTGGTCGGGGTCGCCGAAGGCGACGAGGGTGCGGCCGTCGCCGGCCAGGGCGCGCAGCAGCCGGACCTGGGCGGGGTCGGTGTCCTGGTACTCGTCGACGTACACGGCGTCGTACTGTCCGGCGAGCCGGGCGGCGGCCTCGGGTCGGGCGGTGAGCAGGACCGCGCGGTGGACCAGTTCGGCGTAGTCGAGGACGCCCTGGAGGTCGAGGACGTCGAGGTACTCGGCGAGGAACGCCGCGGCGGCGCCCCAGTCGGGCCGTCCGATACGGCGGGCGAAGGCGGCCAGGGCGTCCGGGGCGAGGCCCAGTTCGCGGCTGCGGGCGAGGACGGCGCGCACCTCGTCGGCGAAGCCGCGGGTGGTCAGGCAGGCGCGCAGCTCGTCGGGCCAGCGCACGTGCGCGAGGCCGAGCCGTTCCAGGTCGATCTCGCCGGCGAGCAGCTCGCGGACGGTGACGTCCTGTTCGGGGCCGGACAGCAGCCGCAGCGGCTCGGCGAACAGGGTGCTGTCCTGGTGGGCGCGGACCAGGGCGTAGCAGAACGAGTGGAAGGTGGTCGCCTGGGGGGCGCGGGAGGCTCCCATGCGCAGGGCCATGCGGTCGCGCAGTTCCACGGCGGCCTTGCGGCTGAAGGTCAGGACGAGGATCCGCGCGGGGTCGCCGCCGCGGGCGATGCGGGCGGCCACGGACTCGACGAGGGTGGTCGTCTTGCCGGTGCCGGGGCCGGCCAGGACCAGCAGCGGGCCGGTGGTGTGGTCAACCACGGTGCGCTGGGCGGCGTCCAGACGAGGGGGATGCACGCGGGCAGGCGGGGTACGGACCAGTCGGTAAGCGCCACGGTTCCCCTGCCGCATCCGGGGGTGCGGCAGGCGCCTGGTGGAGGAAGAGGAGCTCACGTGGTTCGCCGGTCCTGGTGGGTGTACGGGTGGGGTCGCCGCCGCGCGTGTCCGGGGGTGGCGGCGGGATGAGAGGGGTGTGCGCGGCAGACGCTACGCCGCGGGCCGAGGCGGAAGCAGGGCTTCCCCTTCTTCCCTTCCGGCGCTGGTGCCACGACTGCCCCTCGCCTCACGAACGTACGTCATCGCGCACACGTGCCCCGATTCCCCCGTCCGGATCACCTGTCGCACAGGGATGCGGACGATGCCGGAAGCTGTCAGGTGTGACCCTGCGCGTGCCCGCCGCCGTCCCACCGAGCCCGCCGCATGTCGAGGCGCGGCAGATGCCCCTCGGTGGTCCGGCCGGCCTCCTTCAAGGGGGTGCCCTCCTCGCGGTAGTGGCCGAGCGCGCGCAGTTCGTGTCCGGGCAGCAGCACCCCGTCCGCGCGGACCACACGCCACCACGGCACGGCACCGCCGTACAGCGCCATCACCCGGCCGACCTGCCGCGGACCGCCCTCCCCCAGCCACTCGGCGACGTCCCCGTACGTCAGGACCCGCCCGGGCGGAATGCTCTCGGCGACCTCCAGCACCCGCTCGGCGTACTCCGGCAGCGCGTCGGCGTGCTCGGCGCGGGCGTCGGCGTGCTCGGCGCGGGCGTCGGCGTGCTCGGCGCGGGCGTCGTCCGGAAGGCTCTGCTCGCTCATTCGCCCCATCCTGCACCACCCCACCGACACCGCGACGATTCCGTTACGGTGCGTGACTCCCGTTACGAGGGGTGCGTCCGGCAGACTGTCCGCCCCCGCGTTTGCACCCTGATGCCCCTGTGTGTCGGTGCGACATGCCACCATCGTGCGGGCGGTGACCGGTGATACGAGATCAAGAAGAGACGATGAAGCAGCAGGGTGTGCACCCCACAGACGCGGAGGGCACCTCTGGCGCTGCGTCGCGCCCGGGCACCGGCGGGCGGCGCGGATCCGGCCGGGGCACCCCCGGTGACGAGGGCCGCGACGACACCGCGAAGGCCGACGTGACGCACATCGACGAGGTGGAGGGCGACGAACCGCTGCTCCCCGCGCGCGTGCACCGCCCGTCCGACCTGATGCGGCTGCTGGTGGGCCTGCTGGCCATCGCCGTCCTGCTGGGGCTCGCCGCCTTCGCGCACGGCACGACGTCCGGCCTCGAACAGGACATCAACAAGGGCACCGGCCAGGCACCCGACCTCCTCATCAAGATCGCCGGTCTGGCGTCGAGCATCGCGATCCTGCTGGTACCGGTTGCGTTCGCGATCGAACGGCTGATCAAGCGGGACGGGCTGCGCATCGCCGACGGTGTGCTCGCCGCCGTCCTCGCCCACGGTGTGACACTCGCCACCGACCTATGGGTGGCCAAGGCCGCCCCCGACTCGATCCAGGAGGCGCTGACCCAGCCATCCCCCGGCGACATCCACGCCCTGACCGACCCGGTGCACGGCTATCTCGCCCCGGTGATCGCGTACATGACCGCCGTCGGCATGTCCCGCAGACCGCGCTGGCGGGCGGTGCTGTGGATCGTGCTGCTGCTCGACGCCTTCTCCATGCTGGTCACCGGCTACACCACACCGTTCTCGATCATCCTGACGGTGCTGATCGGCTGGTCGGTGGCGTACGGCACCCTCTACGCGGTCGGCTCCCCCAACGTGCGCCCCACCGGCCGGACCCTCATGGCGGGCCTGCGGACGGTCGGCTTCCGCCCGGTCAGCGCGGCCCGCGAGGACACCGCCGAGGCCGAGACCCCCGACCGCGGGCGGCGCTACTTCGTCACCCTGGAGGACGGCCCGCCGCTCGACGTCACCGTCGTCGACCGCGAGCAGCAGGCGCAGGGCTTCTTCTACCGGGCGTGGCGCAACCTCACCCTGCGCGGCTTCGCCACCCGGCGCAGCCTGCAGTCCCTGCGCCAGGCCCTGGAGCAGGAGGCGCTGCTCGCCTACGCGGCGATCGCCGCGGGCGCCAACGCGCCGAAGCTGATCGCCACCTCCGAGCTCGGCCCGGACGCCGTGATGCTGGTGTACGAGCACACCGGCGGACGCACCCTGGACTCCCTGCCGGACGAGGAGATCACCGACGAGCTGCTGCGCAGCACCTGGGAACAGGTGCGAGCGCTCCAGTCGCGGCGCATCGCGCACCGCAGGCTGGCCGGTGACGCGATTCTGGTGGATCGTTCCGGCAAGGTGATCCTCACGGACCTGCGCGGCGGTGAGATCGCCGCCGGTGACCTGCTGCTGCGCATGGACATCGCGCAGCTGGTCACCACGCTCGCGCTGCGGGTGGGCGCCGAGCGCGCGGTCGCCTCGGCGGTCGGCGTGCTCGGTCCCGATGCCGTCGCCGACTGTCTGCCGATGCTCCAGCCGATCGCGCTGACCCGCACCACGCGCGCGACGCTGCGCCGGCTGGCCCGGGAGCGCGCCCAACGGGAGCGGGAGGCGGTCCTGGAGGCCTCACGGCAGGCGAAGCTGGCCCGCGCCGAGGCGGCGGGCGACGACGCGGAGCCCGTACCGGAGAAGGCCGGCAAGAAGGCCGAACGGGCGGAGGCGCGGGCCGAGAAGCGGGCTCTGGACGAGGCGCTGGAAGAGGCGCGCGAGGAGGATCCGCTGACGCAGATCCGCCACGAGGTGCTGCGGATCCGGCCCCAGGCGCCCGTCGAACCGGCCCGTCTGGAGCGGGTGCGGCCCCGCACGCTGATCAGTTTCATCGCCGGCGCGATCGGCGCGTACTTCCTGCTGACGCAGCTCACCCACATCGAGTTCGGCCCGCTCATCTCCAACGCGGAGTGGGGCTGGGTGGCGGCGGCGGTGCTGTTCTCCGCTCTGAGCTATGTCGCCGCCGCGATGAGCCTGCTGGGGTTCGTGCCGGAGCGGGTGCCGTTCCCGCGGACGGTCGCCGCCCAGGTCGCCGGGTCGTTCGTGAAGATCGTGGCGCCCGCCGCGGTCGGCGGCGTCGCCCTGAACACGCGCTTCCTGCAGCGCGCCGGTGTGCGGCCGGGGCTCGCCGTGGCCAGCGTCGGTGCCTCGCAGCTGTTCGGGCTGGGCTGTCACATCCTGATGCTGCTGTCCTTCGGCTACCTCACCGGCACCGAGAAGACACCGTCGCTGTCGCCGTCCCGCACGGTCATCGCCGGCCTGCTGACGGTGGCGGTGCTCGTGCTGGTGGTCACCTCGGTGCCGTTCCTGCGGAAATTCGTCGTCACGCGCGTGCGCTCACTGTTCGCCGGTGTCGTCCCGCGCATGCTGGACGTGCTCCAGAGGCCGCAGAAGCTGGTGACCGGCATCGGCGGCATGCTGCTGCTCACGGCCTGCTTCGTGATGTGCCTGGACGCCTCCATCCGCGCCTTCGGCGACCCGTCCCAGTCGATCAGCATCGCCAGCGTCGCCGTTGTCTTCCTCGCGGGCAACGCGCTCGGCTCGGCCGCGCCGACCCCGGGCGGTGTGGGAGCCGTCGAGGCGACCCTCACCGTCGGTCTGATCGCCGTGGGGCTGCCCAAGGAGGTCGCCGCGCCGGCCGTGCTGCTGTTCCGGCTGCTGACGCTGTGGCTGCCCGTGCTGCCTGGCTGGCTCGCCTTCAACCATCTGACCCGCAAGGGCGCCCTGTAGCGGCCCGGCGCACGCGGTGCCGCGCCCTGTCCCCCTCCACAGGCGCGTGCCCCCGTGCGGACCTGCGGTGTCGTACCCCGGACGGCCCGTGTCCCGCGCGCACGGGCGGGCGCGGGCGCACGATGGAGGCATGCCCAACCCCTCCCGGCTGCGCGCCGCTGCCCTCACCGTCTCCGCCGTCCTGCTGTCGTCCGTCCTGGCGGGATGCGGCGACGACGCCAAGGCGGACGAGGATCTGACGGCCCAGGAGCTGAGCTGGAAGGACTGCCCGGCGCCCTCGGCGGCGGAAGGCGGAGGCTCCGCGCCCTCCCCACTGCCGGACGGCGCGCGGTGGCAGTGCGCCACCATGAAGGCGCCGCTGGACTGGGACGACCCGAAGGGCGACACGATCGATCTCGCGCTGATCAGGGCGAAGACCAGCGGGGACAAGAGCCGCCGTATCGGCTCGCTCATCTTCAACTTCGGCGGCCCCGGCGGCTCCGGCGTCACCACGCTGCCCGCGTTCGGCGAGGACTACGAGACCCTGCGCACCCGCTACGACCTGGTCAGCTTCGATCCGCGCGGCGTGGGCCGCAGCGCACCCGTCGAGTGCGAGGACGACCAACAGCTCGACGCCTACTTCCAGCAGGACGCCACCCCGGACGACGCCGCCGAACGCACCGCTCTGCTGAAGAACACCCGGCAGTTCAACGAGGCCTGCGAGAAGAACTCCGAGCGGATCCTGCCGCATGTGCGCACCACGGACGCCGCCCGCGACCTGGACCTGATGCGGCAGGTCCTCGGCGACGACAAGCTGTACTACTTCGGCATCTCCTACGGCACCGAACTCGGCGGGGTGTACGCCCACCTGTTCCCGAAGAGGGTGGGCCGTGCCGTGTTCGACGCGGTCGTCGACCCCACGCAGGACCCGGAGCAGGGTTCCCTCGGCCAGGCGAAGGGCTTCCAGCTGGCGCTCGACAACTATGCCGAGGACTGCACGTCCCAGGAGGAGCTGTGCCCCGTCGGGGACTCGCCGCAGGACGTCAAGGACCGCATCGCCCAGCTGCTGGAGGACCTCGACCGCAAGCCCATCCCTGGCATCCTCCCCCGTCAGCTGACCCAGACCGCCGCGACCAGCGGCATCGCGCAGGCCCTGTACTCGAAGGACTTCTGGCCGTACCTCACCGAGGGACTGCAGGACGCCTACGACGGCGACGGCAGGATCCTCATGTCCCTGGCGGACTCCATGAACGGCCGCAACGAGAACGGCGAGTACAGCAACATCAGCGCCGCCAACATCGCCATCAACTGCGCCGACGACAAGCCCCGCTACGACGCCGCGTACGTCGAGCGGAAGCTGCCCGAGTTCCGGGCCGCGTCCCCGCTGTTCGGCGACTTCCTCGCCTGGGGCATGATCAGCTGCACGGCCTGGGCCGTCCCCGGCGCCGCCGACCACCCCGATGTGAGCGCCCCGGGCGCCGCGCCGATCCTGGTCGTGGGCAACACCGGCGACCCGGCCACCCCGTACGAGGGGGCGCACCGGATGGTGGAGGCGCTCGGCAAGGGCGTCGGGGTGGAGCTGACGTACAAGGGGCAGGGGCACGGCGCGTACGACAGCAAGAACAAGTGCGTGCAGAGCGCGGTGAACGGCTACCTGCTGGATGGGAAGGTTCCGCCCGCCGGGACCGTCTGCTCCTGACGCCGCTCCCCCGGACCGGCCCGACCGCACCGATGAATGCGCAGGTCAGAGGGTTATCCACAGGCCTCGACGGGCGGGATCGTGATCGGCATACCATGGCCTCACCGCCGTCCGGTGCCCGAAGCGGACGGCTCACGAGGGGGGAGAAGGCACATGGCGCGTGTGGCTCGGTGGGCGGTGCTCGGCACCGCCGCGGCACTGCTGGTCGCGGGATGCACGGGGGGATCGTCGTCCGACGACGGCAAGAAGGGCGCCGAGGGCCCAAGGGCCGCCACGCCGTCGGGGGCCTCGTCGTCCCTGCCCGCGTCGCTGACCTCGCAGAAGCTCGACTGGGGGCGGTGCAGGGCCACCGACGGCTCTCCCGCCCCGGGCAGCGAGTGGCAGTGCGCCACGCTCAAGGCGCCCCTGGACTGGTCCGACCCGGGCGGGAAGACGATCGAGCTGTCCCTGATCCGCTCGAAGGCCACCGGCGACGACCGCATCGGTTCGCTGCTGTTCAACTTCGGCGGCCCCGGCGGCTCCGGCGTGGACACCATGCCGGCGTACGCACCGCTGGTGTCGTCCCTGCACGAGCGGTACGACCTGGTCAGCTGGGACCCGCGCGGCGTCGGCGGCAGCGAGGGCGTGCGCTGCCGTCCCGACCGGGAGATCCAGGCGGCGGAGACCATCGACGCCACCCCCGACACCCCGGCCGAGGAGGCGGCGTATCTGAACGACGCCACCGACTTCGGCAAGGACTGCCAGAAGGCCGCGGGCGAGCTGATGAAGCATGTGTCCACGACGGACACCGCCCGCGACATGGACCTGATGCGGCAGGTCCTCGGCGATGCGAAGACGCACTACTTCGGCATCTCGTACGGCACCGAACTCGGCGGTGTCTACGCCCACCTGTTCCCGAAGAACGTGGGCCGGCTGGTGCTGGACGCGGTAGTCGACCCCAGCGCGGACACGGTCGGCCACGCCGAGAACCAGGCCCGCGGTTTCCAGCGCGCGCTGGAGGACTACCTGAAGTCCACCGGCCAGGACCCGAAGGAGGGCACCCGCGAGATCGCGGCCCTGCTGAAGCGGCTGGACGCCGAGCCGCTGGAGACGGCCTCCGGCCGCAAGCTGACGGAGACGCTCGCCCTCACCGGCATCGTCCTGCCCCTGTACAGCCAGGACAGCTGGCCGACGCTGACGAGCGCGCTGGACGCGGCACGGGACGGCGACGGCACGGAACTGCTGGCCCTCGCCGACGGCTACAACGACCGGGACGACTCCGGGCACTACGGCACGGCGTCCCACTCCCAGCGGCTCATATCGTGCCTGGACGACAAGGAGCGGCCGACGCCGGAGGAGACCAAGCGACGGCTGCCCGAGTTCGAGAAGATCTCGCCGGTCTTCGGGCCGTTCCTCGGCTGGGACTCGGCCGGCTGGTGCCACGACTGGCCGGTGCCGGGCCAGTTCGAGACGCCGGAGGTCAGCGCGCCGGGCGCGGCACCGGTGCTGGTGGTCGGCAACACCGGCGACCCGGCCACGCCGTACGAGGGTGCCCGCAGGATGGCGGACGAGCTGGGCAAGGGTGTCGGTGTGCTGCTCACCTGGAAGGGCGAGGGGCACGGGGCCTACGGCAGCGGCAGCGACTGCGTGGACTCCACGGTGGACGCCTATCTGCTGAAGGGCGAGGTGCCGCAGGACGGCAAGGTCTGCTCCTGACGGTCCCGGCCCGGCTCCCGGCACACGTGCTGCCGGGAGCCGGCCGGACCACGGGCCGCTGCGGGCCGGCGGCTGCGGGCCCGTCAGAAGATGCCCTGGCCCGGGGTCAGCAGACCGCGCGGGTCGTACCGCCGCTTGGCGCGGACCAGTTGCGGCCAGGCGTCACCGAAGTGGGTGCGCCAGTCGCGGCGGTCGAACGGGATGCTGCCGACGGGGTACTGGGTGCCGCCGACCGCGACGGCGGCCTCGTAGGCGGCGCGGTTCGCGACCAGGCGGCGCTCGATCGTGGCGGTGTCGTCGGGTGCGACCGCCGGCAGGACGTCGAACAGGAACGGCATCGGGTCGTCGGGCGCCCGGAACAGCGGCGCGGTGAGGCGCTCACGGCGCAGCGGGTACAACTGGATCACACCGGGGCCGAGTTCGGCCGGGGTGAGTTCGGCGAGGACGGGCGCGCTGATGGCGACTGCGGCGTCGCTCGGCAGGATCAGGTTCAGCCAGGGGTGGACCCAGGTCCAGAAACCGCCCGCCTTCAGGGAGGCGATCAGCGGGGCCAGCCGGTTCAGGAAGTCGAAGTACGACAGGTCGGCCGTCTCGGCGTGAGTGTGCCGCAGCCCGCGCAGCAGAGCCCGGTCGTTCGGGGCGGGGCCGACCGGCGGGCCGTAGGCGACGGCTTCCAGGGTGTGGACGCGGAAGGCGCCGCCGGAGTCGGCGGAGATCTGCCCGCCGACGTAGGCGAAGCGGTCGTCCTCGAGGAGGCGGCACTCGTCCTCGACGAACGTCTCCAGGTCGTCGTAGGTCAGGGTGTAGTGGCGGACCGTACGCGGGGCACGTACCAGGCGCAGAGTGGCCTCGACGATGACGCCGCACTGGCCGAGGCCGGCGAGGACCGCGTGGAAGAGGTCGGGCTGCCGGGTCGGCGAGCAGCGCACCAGCTCGCCCGAGCCGGTCACCACCTTCAGCTCGGTGACGTTGTCGACCTGGACGCCGTGGCGGTGGCCCTGTCCGCCGATGCCGCCGAC
This sequence comes from Streptomyces sp. XM83C, assembly GCF_023072675.1. GTDB lineage: Bacteria > Actinomycetota > Actinomycetes > Streptomycetales > Streptomycetaceae > Streptomyces > Streptomyces thermocoprophilus. The sequence continues at coordinate 667 of NZ_JALLGL010000152.1, read as the reverse complement.
GGAGAGGGTGCCGCCGACGGACAGTTCGATGTAGTCGGTGAAGACGGGCGGCGTGAGTCCGTGGACGAGGGTCGCCCTGGCCACGTCGCTCCACTTGGCACCGGCCCCGACGGTGACGGTGGCCTGGTGCGGCTTGACCGGGCCGATCGCGGCGAGCGTGCCGGTCTCGATGACGAGGCCGCCCTGTACCTGCGCCTGACCGTGGGTCTGGTGTCCCTCGCCGCGGGGCGCGACCGGCAGACAGTGCTCGTTGCAGAACCGGATCATGGCGACGACGTCCCGGACGGACCCCGGCCGCAGTACGGCCCTGGGGCGCCGGTGCACGAGGTGCCCGTAGTCCTCGGCCGCGGCGGCGAGCGAGGCGGCATCGGTGAACAGTGTGCCGTCCAGTCGCGGCACCTTGGCGAGTCCGGCACCTGTGCCTTCGGCGGCCCAGCTGCGGGTGGCGGGGTCGAACCCGATCACGGCGGCTCCGGTGACCGCCAGGCCCCGCAGGACGGTACGTCTGGAAGGTGTGCCAGGCATACGAACCACTCCCCCCTAGAGGTTGTCCCGTAACTGCTGGTCAGAGGTGAGATGATTTTGCTGTGGCTGGTGTGATCACGGCGTCGGAGCCCTCCTGGATAGGTCCGTTCACCGGGCTGAGCCCGCGGCAGTTCAACAAGCT
>NZ_JALLGL010000151.1 GCF_023072675.1 Streptomyces sp. XM83C | reverse complement strand
CCCCAGCCCTTCCCCCAGCTCCCCCGACAGCCCCGTAGCGGCCGACTCCGAGGGTGCCTCCGGGCACCTGCTGCACTCTCCCGTCATCGCGTGGTTCGACGCGCACGCGCGCGACCTGCCCTGGCGGCGCCCGGAGGCAGGCGCCTGGGGTGTGATGGTCAGCGAGTTCATGCTCCAGCAGACGCCGGTCAGCCGCGTGCTGCCCGTCTACGAGCAGTGGCTGGCCCGCTGGCCGCGCCCCGCCGACCTGGCGCGGGAGGCGCCCGGCGAGGCGGTGCGCGCCTGGGGCCGGCTCGGCTACCCGCGGCGCGCCCTGCGGCTGCACGGCGCCGCGGTCGCCATAACGGAACGGCACGGCGGCGACGTACCGACGGACCACGCTCAGCTGCTGGCGCTGCCCGGCATCGGCGAGTACACGGCCGCGGCCGTGGCGTCGTTCGCGTACGGACAGCGGCACGCCGTGCTCGACACGAACGTGCGCCGGGTGCTGGCGCGAGCGGTCACCGGTGTGCAGTACCCGCCGAACGCGACGACCGCGGCCGAGCGCCGGCTGGCCCGCGCCCTGCTGCCCGAGGACGAGCGGACCGCCGCGCGCTGGGCCGCCGCGTCGATGGAGCTCGGGGCGCTGGTGTGCACGGCGAAGAACGAGGCCTGCCACCGCTGCCCCGTCGCCGCGCAGTGCGCGTGGCGGCTCGCGGGCAAACCGGCGCACGACGGCCCGCCGCGGCGCGGTCAGACGTACGCCGGTACGGACCGGCAGGTGCGCGGCAAGCTGCTCGCGGTGCTGCGCGAGGCGCACGGGCCGGTGCCGCAGGCCGACCTGGACCGGGTGTGGCACGAGCCGGTGCAACGCGCGCGTGCGCTGGACGGCCTGGTCTCGGACGGTCTGGTGGAGCCGTTGCCGGGCGGCCTGTACCGGCTGCCGCTGACCTGACGGGCATTTCCGCCCCGACCGGCACCGACCACCCGCCCTGTTTATCCGGTTCGTCCTTCTGTTACACAACCGACGGACAGCCGATCGACAGTCGAGCGCTTCCTCGGACAGTGCCGTGACAACCCCTCCGTAGCTTCATTGGCGTGCCCGGCGGACCCGGGACGACAGACCGAAGGCAGCGCCCGGCGGCGGCAGATACGCCGGAAACGGGGAAAAGCGGGGAATCGGAGGCGGTTGATCATGGCGCAGGGAGAGGTGCTCGAGTTCGAGGAGTACGTCCGTACCCGGCAGGACGCACTGCTGCGCAGCGCCCGTCGGCTGGTCCCGGACCCGGTCGACGCCCAGGACCTGCTGCAGACCGCGCTGGTGCGGACCTACCACCGCTGGGACGGCATCGCCGACAAGCGGCTCGCGGACGCCTATCTGCGCCGGGTGATGATCAACACGCGTACGGAGTGGTGGCGGGCCCGCAAGCTGGAGGAAGTGCCGACCGAGCAGCTGCCGGACGCCAGCGTGGACGACGCCACCGAGCAGCACGCCGACCGAGCCCTGCTGATGGACATCCTCAAGGTGCTCGCCCCGAAGCAGCGCAGTGTGGTCGTGCTGCGACACTGGGAGCAGATGTCCACGGAGGAGACGGCCGCCGCCCTCGGCATGTCGGCCGGAACGGTCAAGAGCACGCTGCACCGGGCGCTCGCCCGGCTCCGCGAGGAGCTGGAGTCCCGCGACCTCGACGCACGCGCGCTGGAGCGTGAGGAGCGGGAGCGTTGCGCGGCCTGACGGACGCGGGGCCCACCCGGGCCCGTACTTTCCAGGCGGTGATCGCGGCGGTGGCCGTGCTCGCCGCCGTCGCCCTTTCGGTGACCGCGTGCGGCACCGGCGGCACGGGTGCCCGTGACGAGGGGCCCGCGCACGCCGACTCGGTGGTGAGCCCGGCAGGGGCGGCGACACCCAGCGCACCCTCGCCCACGCCCGTGCCGAAGGTGGACCCGGTGCGGCTCGTCAAGGACGACCCTCAGGTGTCGGTCGCGGTGAAGCGGGATCTGGAACCGTGCGTGGGCGACGAGTACCCGGTCGACGTGTCGTACGGCAATCTCACCGGCGGATCGGTCGACGATATCGTGGTCAACGTGCTGACCTGCGGCGACGCCGTGGGGGTGGGTTCGTACGTGTACCGCGGACAGGGCGGCGGGTACGAAAATGTGTTCAAGGCGGAGGAGTCCCCGGTCTACGCGGAGATCGACCGCGGCGATCTGACGGTGACCAAGCAGGTGTACGAGAAGGGCGATCCGGTGTCGAATCCGTCCGGGGAGACCGTCACCACCTACTCGTGGGTCGCGGGCCGGTTCGTGGAGCGGGACACCCATCGCACCCGCTACAGCAACGCCGTCGGCTCGGCCGCCGCGGGCCCGGCCGAGGACAACTGACGAATTTTCTTCCCGCTCGCGTGAACCGATCGGACCGTCGGATCCGATGAAGAGGTGAAGGCGGGAAAGCCCGACACGAGGACCACGAGGACTGAGAGCACCGGGATGGCAGACCAGACCCACGTTCTGTTCGTCGAGGACGACGACGTCATCCGCGAGGCCACCCAGCTCGCCCTGGAGCGGGACGGCTTCGCGGTCACCGCGATGCCCGACGGGCTGTCCGGGCTGGAGGCATTCCGGGCCGACCGCCCCGACATCGCCCTGCTCGACGTGATGGTGCCCGGCCTGGACGGTGTCAGCCTGTGCCGGCGCATCCGGGACGAGTCCACCGTGCCGGTGATCATGCTGTCCGCGCGGGCCGACTCCATCGACGTCGTGCTGGGCCTGGAGGCGGGCGCGGACGACTATGTGACCAAGCCGTTCGACGGGGCCGTCCTGGTCGCCCGTATCCGCGCGGTGCTGCGTCGCTTCGGGCACGCGGGCGGCGGCGACCGCGCCGACCGGCCCGGCGCCGAGGCGAACGGCGGCATCCTCACCTTCGGCGACCTCGAGATCGACACCGAGGGCATGGAAGTGCGCCGCTCCGGGCAGCCGGTCGCACTGACCCCGACCGAGATGCGGCTGCTGCTGGAGTTCTCCTCCGCGCCGGGCACGGTGCTCTCCCGCGACAAGCTCCTGGAGCGGGTGTGGGAGTACGGCTGGGGCGGGGACACGCGCGTCGTCGACGTCCATGTGCAGCGGCTGCGCGCCAAGATCGGCCAGGACCGTATCGAGACGGTCCGCGGTTTCGGCTACAAGCTCAAGGCCTGAGCGGGGCGGGCAGCGACATGCGGGGCAGATTCCGGCGCCTGGTCCCGGCCAGGGTGGAACGCGCGGACATCCGTACGGGGCTGAGGTGGAAGCTCAGCGCGGCCATCGCCCTGGTCGGCGCTCTGGTCACGGTCGTGCTCAGCCTGGTCGTGCACAACGCGGCCCGGGTGTCGATGCTCGACAACGCCCGCGATCTCGCCGACGACCGTGTGCAGATCGCCCAGCGCAACTACGAGCTGTCCGGGCGGCCCAACTTCCCGAACATCAAGATCGACGATCCTGCTCTGCCACGCGAGCTGCGGCACAAGGTGGCCGACGGACGGCGCGCGACGTACGTCACCGACCGGGGCAGCGGCGCACCGGACATCTGGGCGGCGGTGCCGGTGAAGGACGGGCATGTGCTGTCCCTGCACACCGGGTTCACCGACCGCAGCACGGACATCCTCAACGACCTCGACCAGGCGCTGGTGATCGGCTCCATCGCGGTGGTCGTCGGCGGCAGCGCGCTCGGTGTGCTGATCGGCGCCCAGCTCTCCCGCCGGCTGCGGAAGGCGGCTGCCGCCGCCAACCGGGTCGCCAAGGGGGAGACGGACGTGCGGGTGCGGGACGCCATCGGCGGGGTCGTGCGGGACGAGACCGATGATCTGGCGCGGGCGGTGGACGCGATGGCCGACGCCCTTCAGCAGCGGCTGGAGGCGGAGCGTCGGGTCACCGCGGACATCGCGCACGAGCTGCGGACGCCGGTGACCGGGCTGCTGACCGCGGCCGAGCTGCTGCCGCCGGGGCGGCCCACGGAGCTGGTGCTGGACCGGGCCAAGGCGATGCGCACCCTCGTGGAGGACGTGCTGGAGGTGGCGCGGCTCGACGGGGCCTCGGAGCGGGCGGAGTTGCAGGACATCCTGCTCGGCGAGTTCGTCACGCGGCGCGTGGCCGCGAAGGACCCGGCCGTGGAGGTGCGGGTCGTGCACGAGTCGGAGGTCACGACCGATCCGCGTCGTCTGGAGCGCGTGCTGTTCAACCTCCTGGCGAACGCGGCGCGGCACGGGAAGCCGCCGATCGAGGTCACCGTGGAGGGGCGTGTCATCCGGGTCCGCGACCACGGGCCCGGCTTCCCGGAGGACCTCCTGGCGGAGGGGCCGAGCCGGTTCCGCACCGGCAGCAGCGACCGCGCAGGGCGTGGGCACGGGCTCGGGCTGACCATCGCCGCCGGACAGGCGCGGGTGCTGGGCGCCCGCCTCACGTTCCGCAACGTCCGCCCCGTGGGCGCGCCCCCGCACATACCCTCCGAGGGCGCGGTAGCAGTCCTCTGGCTCCCCGAACATGCCCCCACGAACACGGGCAGCTACCAAATGCTCCCCTGACCCCAGGCCCCGAAGGCACCCCACCCCGGTGCCGACGGGGGTACGGGCCTGCGCCCCGGCGCAACGGGGCGCCCCAAAGCGGGTGCGGGCCCGGTCGCGGTGGGTGAGCGCGCCGGCGCTACAGGTTCACCCGGCGTGGGTGCGGGACGGGGGCGCTGCGCCACTCGGCGCTACGGAGTGCCTCCCCGGAGTGGGTACCCCCAGCGGCCTGCCCTCCCCCAAGCTCTCGGCTTCGCTCGAGCAGGGGCCCCGGCGCCCTGCGGCACGACTGCCCGCAGCCACGTGGGCACGCGCCCCGGCCCTCGCCGCGGCCGGCGTGGGCAAACCGCCCCAGCGGCACGACTGCCCACCTGCGAGCGACCGTCGGCGGGTCGCAGTCGCTGTGCGGCGGGAGGGGGCTGTCGGGGGTGCCCGCCCGCAGCGTGCGGCGAGAACGCCCTGCACGGATGCGAGAAACAGAGCGCCGCACCGGGGACGGACACCCCGGGCGCGCACCCGACCCACCCACCGGACAGGTGGCTCGACATCAGCCACCCACCCACCGCGACGGGCCGCCGCAGGCTCTCGGGGGCGCGGGGAACTGCGCGACCCCCATCGGCCCGCAGGTGAGCACGATGGCCCCGCCCGACGAGGGGCGCGGGGAACCGCGCGACCCGCCCCCGCCGGCCCGCGGTGAACAACGAACCCCAGGCACCCCAGGTAGAGGCGCAAAAACTACGCAAAAGGGCGTCACCGGCACCCGGCGACAAGAGGCGCGGGGAACTGCGCAAACCGACCCCACCGGACCGGCGGTGAACACGGACCCCGCAGACGCGGGAAGGCCCCCGGGAGGACACGTACCCCCGGGAGCCTTCCGTCGGTTCAGCGGACCGGCACTTCAAAGGTCACCCCGCGCTGAATCACACCGCCTCGGCCACCGCCGCCGCACCCGCACCGTCCGCGGAGCCTTCCGCGGAGTCGCCGGCCCCCTTCGCCGGCCCCGCCCCCTTCAGCGGGACCTCCTTCACGAAGAGCGCCGACACCAGCACGATCACGGCGACGGCGCCACCGAGCAGGAACGCGGCATGCGTGCCGGAGGACACCGCGTGCTGGTAGGCCTCCCGGACCGCCGCCGGCAGCTTCGCCAGGCTCGCCGCGTCGAGCTGCGCGGACTGCTCGGTGACCTTGGCGCCCAGTGCCCCGCCCCGCTCGGCCATGACGTCCTGGACGCGGTGGTTGAACAGCGCGCCCATGATCGCGACGCCGAAGGAGGAGCCCAGCGTGCGGAACAGGGTGGTGGAGGAGGACGCGACGCCCATGTCCTTCATCTCCACGCTGTTCTGCGCGACGAGCATGGTGATCTGCATCAGACAGCCCATGCCGGCGCCGAGGACGGCCATGTAGAGGCCTGAGGTCAGCCGCGAGGTGTCGGTGTCCATCAGGGACAGCAGGTACAGCCCGACGACCATGAGGACGCCACCGACGATCGGGAACGCCTTGTAGCGGCCGGTGTTGGTGGTGATGCGTCCGGCGACCATCGAGGTCACGAGCATCGCGCCGAGCATCGGCAGGAGCAGCAGACCGGAGTTGGTGGCGGAGGCCCCCTGTACGGCCTGCTGGTACAGCGGCAGGAACAGCGTGGCGCCGAACATCGCGAAGCCGGTGATGAAGCCGATGACGGACATCAGCGTGAAGTTGCGGCTGCGGAAGATGTGCAGCGGCACGACCGGCTCGGCGGCCTTGGTCTCCCACAGCACGAACCCGATGAGCGCGACGACGCCGATGCCGATCAGTTCCATGATCCGCGCGGACGTCCACGCGTACTCGGTGCCGCCCCAGGTGGTGACGAGCACGATCGCGGTGATGCCGACGGTCAGCAGGGCTGCGCCCAGGTAGTCGATGCGTGCCTCGGCCCGCTTCTTCGGCAGGTGCAGCACGGCGCTGATCGCGGCGAGCGCGACGACACCGAGGGGCAGGTTGATGTAGAAGGCCCAGCGCCAGCCCCAGTGGTCGGTGATGGTGCCGCCGACGAGCGGGCCGCCGATCATGGCGAGCGCCATGACGCCGGCCATCATGCCCTGGTACTTGCCGCGTTCACGGGGCGGGATCAGATCGCCGATGATCGCCATGACGCCGACCATCAGACCGCCGGCGCCCAGGCCCTGCACGGCGCGGAAGCCGATCAGCTGGCCCATGTCCTGGGCCATGCCGCTGAGCGCGGAACCGATCAGGAAGAGCACGATCGAGGACATGAACGTGCCCTTGCGGCCGTACATGTCGCCGATCTTGCCCCACAGGGGTGTGGCGGCGGCGGTGGCGAGGGTGTAGGCGGTGACGACCCACGAGAGGTGTTCGAGCCCGCCCAGCTCGCCGACGATGGTGGGCATCGCGGTGCCGACGATCATGTTGTCGAGCATCGCGAGCATCATCGTGATCATGAGTGCGAGCAGCACGACGCGGACGCTCCGGGGCTGCTTGCCCGCGTCCTGTGGTGCTGCTTCTTGTGTCGTCGGTGTGTCCGCCATCGTTCCCACTCCCCCATGAGAGGTACTTACTTGCCGCCCGGCTAGTTGTCTACACTGGAAGGTAGACGCCTAACTAGCCGGGCGTCAAGTAAGTTTTCCGGGGGCGGGGGCAGTAGGAGGATGGGCGGCACCATGGACGGCACCAACCAGCAGCGGCGCCGCGGGGACACCCGCCGGCGCATCCAGGACGTGGCGCTCGAACTCTTCGCCGAGCAGGGCTACGAGAAGACCTCCCTGCGCGAGATCGCCGAGCGCCTGGAGGTCACGAAGGCGGCCCTCTACTACCACTTCAAGACGAAGGAAGAGATCCTCGTCAGCCTCTTCGAGAGCCTCACGCAGCCGATAGAGGACCTGATCGAGTGGGGCTCCCGGCAGCCGCCCACGCTCGCCACGAAGCAGGAGATCATCCGCCGCTACAGCGAGCTCCTCACCGAGGCCGCGCCGCTCTTCCAGTTCATGCAGGAGAACCAGGCCACGGTCCGGGAGCTGCGCATCGGGGACATGTTCAAGGAGCGGATGCTGCGCCTGCGGGACACCCTCATCGACCCGGACGCCGATCTGGTCGACCAAGTCCGCTGCGTGAGCGCGCTGTTCACGCTGCACGCCGGCATGTTCGTGATGCGGGACGTCGAAGGCGACCCCGAGGACAAGCGCAAGGCCGTCCTGGAGGTCGCCACCGATCTGGTCACCCAGGCGCACCACGACGCCTGAGGCGACGGTCCGTCAGACCTTGACGCCCTTGGCGCGCAGGAAGGCGACGGGGTTGACGGCCGAGCCGTAGTTCGGGGTCGTACGGATCTCGAAGTGCAGGTGCGGGCCGCTGGAGTTGCCGGTGCTGCCGGAGAGCGCGATGTGCTGACCGGTGGCGACGACCTGGCCGATGCGCACGTCGATCCGGGACAGGTGGGCGTACTGCGAGTACGTGCCGTTGCCGTGCTTGATGACAATGGCGTTGCCGTACGCGGGGCCGTCACCGGCGCCGTTGCCGCCGGCCTTGACCACGGTGCCACCGTGGGCGGCGACGACGTTGGTGCCGGTCGGGACGGCGTAGTCCTGGCCGGAGTGGCGGTGCGACCACATGCCGCCGGCCTGGTTGAAGCTGGCGGAGAGCTTGTAGTGCTTCACCGGGGTGACCCAGCCGGCGGCCTTCTTCTTCGCGACGGCGGCGGTCTTCGCCTCGACGGCCGCGACAGCACTGGTGGCCGACGTGGCTTCGGCGGCCGACGCGCCCCCGGAGCCCAGCACGGCCGAGGCTCCCAGGCCTGCGACCAGGACGGCGGCGCGGGTGCGGAGCTGGGTCGTACGGGACTTGCGGGACGTGACGCGCTGGAACATCGAAACCTCATGGGTACGGGGACAGAGAAGAGCCACCCGACGCACGAGGCGTCCGCCGGATGGGCTCATCCTTGGTAACCCCGCCCCCCAGATTCACCCAAACGTGTGATCTACGACGGAACATAGTGGATCAGCACATAAATTCCGAGGTCTTGACAGACTCAGCACTTTGGGCAAATCACCCCAAGTCGCAGAAGGTGGCCTCGGAACCCGTGACTTGAAGTCCGTTTTGCCCCAATTCATAACGATCTTGTTTGCCACTATTCCGCGTAGTAACGGACAAATCGCCTGTGCGGCATGTCACCGGGCACCCAGGCCGGCGCATGTGTGAATGTGGCGCAGACTACTAGCCACTTACCGCCGGGTAACCCTACGGTTCCTCTCGCGCCACCCTCACCACCGACCATGCACCTGACAACGGCACGTCCGGACGGAGAGGAACCCCCCATGATCAGACGCACCTGGTGGCACCGCGCATCCCTGGCCGCCGTCTCCGCAACGGCCCTCCTGGCGCTGGCCGCCCCGGCCGACGCCGCCACCACGGCCCCGGCCGCCGCGGCCGTGAGCCGGGCCGTCACCGCCCCGGCCCCGCCGTCCTCCGCCACCGCGCGGCACGCCGCCACCACCGCCACGACGGCCTCCGCCTCCACCACGGCCGCCGTCGACTACGCGACCTGGCAGCGGGACTGCCGGGCCGTGATGGCCCAGGCGCTGCCCTACATCCAGCAGCGCGTCGCGCAGCCCCGCCCGGGCGAGAAGCAGGCGATCGTCTTCGACATCGACAACACGACTCTGGAGACCGACTTCGGCTTCAGCTTCCCGCAGCCGGCCAATCAGCCGGTCCTGGAGGTCGCCCGCTACGCCCAGGAGCACGGCGTCGCCCTGTTCTTCGTCACCGCCCGCCCCGGCATCCTCTATCTGCCCACCGAGTGGAATCTGGAGTACCGCGGCTACGAGGTCTCCGGTCTCGCCGTGCGCGGCCTGTTCGACCTGTTCAAGGACGTCGCCGAGTACAAGACGGCCGAACGCGCCGCCATCGAGGCGAAGGGCTACACGATCATCGCGAACATCGGCAACAGCGCCTCGGACCTGTCGGGCGGGCACGCCGAGCGCACGTTCAAGCTGCCGGACTACGACGGCCAGCTCTCCTGACCGGCCACCACGGCCGACTCCCCTCACCGGCCCCGACGGCCGACTCCCCCGGCCGCTCGGCCGGCCCGGCGGGCGGGCCCAGGCGCGCGGAGGAACCGCGCGCGAGCGCACGGGCCCGGCACGGCAGAACCCCGCTGACCCGCCGTACGTACGAGAAAGGGGGCCGGTGCCCGAAGGCACCGGCCCCCTCTCAGGGTTCCGTTACGACGCTCACGCGTCCTTGCTCAGATTCGGACCGGCACCGCCGGCCGCCTGCTCCACCGGGGGCAGGTCGGGCAGCGCCGACTTCTCCTCGCCGCGGAAAGTGAAGGTCTGGGACTCGCCCTCGCCCTCCGTGTCCACGACCACGATGTGACCGGGGCGCAGCTCGCCGAAGAGGATCTTCTCCGAGAGGGTGTCCTCGATCTCGCGCTGGATGGTGCGGCGCAGCGGCCGGGCGCCCAGCACGGGGTCGTAGCCCTTCTTGGAGAGCAGCTCCTTGGCGGACTGGGAGAGCTCGATGCCCATGTCCCGGTCCTTCAGGCGCTCGTCCACCTTGCTGATCATCAGGTCGACGATCCGCAGGATGTCGCCCTGGGTCAGCTGCGGGAAGACGACCACGTCGTCGACGCGGTTGAGGAACTCGGGCCGGAAGTGCTGCTTCAGCTCGTCCGAGACCTTGTTCTTCATGCGCTCGTAGTTGGTCTTCGTGTCGCCCTGGGCGGCGAAGCCCAGGTTGAAGCCCTTGGAGATGTCCCGGGTGCCGAGGTTGGTCGTCATGATGATGACCGTGTTCTTGAAGTCCACGACCCGGCCCTGGGAGTCGGTCAGGCGACCGTCCTCCAGGATCTGCAGCAGCGAGTTGAAGATGTCCGGGTGGGCCTTCTCGACCTCGTCGAAGAGGACGACCGAGAACGGCTTGCGGCGCACCTTCTCCGTCAGCTGGCCGCCCTCCTCGTAGCCCACGTAGCCGGGGGGCGAGCCGAAGAGACGGGAGACGGTGTGCTTCTCGCTGAACTCCGACATGTCGAGGGAGATCAGCGCGTCCTCGTCACCGAAGAGGAACTCGGCGAGCGCCTTGGACAGCTCGGTCTTACCGACGCCGGACGGGCCGGCGAAGATGAACGAGCCACCCGGGCGCTTCGGGTCCTTCAGACCGGCGCGCGTACGGCGGATCGCCTTGGACAGCGCCTTGACGGCGTCGTCCTGGCCGATGACCCGCTTGTGCAGCTCCTCCTCCATGCGGAGCAGTCGGCTGGACTCCTCCTCGGTCAGCTTGAAGACCGGGATGCCGGTGGCCGTGGCGAGGACCTCGGCGATCAGCTCGCCGTCGACCTCGGCGACGACGTCCATGTCGCCGGCCTTCCACTCCTTCTCCCGCTTCGCCTTGGCGGCGAGGAGCTGCTTCTCCTTGTCGCGCAGGCTGGCGGCCTTCTCGAAGTCCTGCGAGTCGATCGCGGACTCCTTGTCCCGGCGGACGGCGGCGATCTTCTCGTCGAACTCGCGCAGGTCCGGCGGGGCGGTCATCCGGCGAATACGCATCCGGGAACCGGCCTCGTCGATCAGGTCGATCGCCTTGTCCGGCAGGAAGCGGTCCGAGATGTACCGGTCGGCCAGGGTGGCGGCCTGCACCAGCGCCTCGTCGGTGATGGAGACGCGGTGGTGGGCCTCGTACCGGTCGCGCAGGCCCTTGAGGATCTCGATCGTGTGCGGCAGGGACGGCTCCGCGACCTGGATGGGCTGGAAGCGGCGCTCCAGGGCGGCGTCCTTCTCCAGATGCTTGCGGTACTCGTCGAGCGTGGTCGCACCGATGGTCTGAAGCTCACCGCGGGCCAGCATCGGCTTCAGGATGGAAGCGGCGTCGATGGCGCCCTCGGCGGCACCCGCACCGACCAGCGTGTGCAGCTCGTCGATGAACAGGATGATGTCGCCGCGGGTGCGGATCTCCTTGAGCACCTTCTTCAGGCGCTCCTCGAAGTCACCGCGGTAGCGGGAGCCGGCGACCAGGGCGCCGAGGTCCAGCGTGTAGAGGTGCTTGTCCTTCAGCGTCTCGGGCACCTCGCCCTTGACGATGGCCTGGGCGAGGCCCTCGACGACGGCGGTCTTGCCGACGCCGGGCTCACCGATCAGCACCGGGTTGTTCTTGGTACGGCGGGACAGCACCTGCATGACCCGCTCGATCTCCTTCTCGCGCCCGATGACCGGGTCGAGCTTGGACTCACGAGCGGCCTGGGTGAGGTTCCGGCCGAACTGGTCGAGGACCAGGGACGTCGAGGGGGTGCCCTCCGCAGGGCCGCCGGCGGCGGCGGTCTCCTTGCCCTGGTAACCGGAGAGCAGCTGGATCACCTGCTGCCGCACCCGGTTGAGATCAGCGCCCAGCTTGACGAGGACCTGGGCGGCGACGCCCTCGCCCTCGCGGATCAGGCCGAGCAGGATGTGCTCCGTGCCGATGTAGTTGTGGCCCAGCTGAAGCGCCTCGCGGAGCGACAGCTCCAGCACCTTCTTGGCACGGGGGGTGAAGGGGATGTGGCCGGACGGGGCCTGCTGGCCCTGGCCGATGATCTCCTCCACCTGCTGGCGGACCGCCTCGAGCGAAATCCCGAGGCTCTCAAGGGCCTTGGCGGCGACACCCTCACCCTCGTGGATCAGGCCCAGGAGGATGTGCTCGGTGCCGATGTAGTTGTGGTTGAGCATCCGGGCTTCTTCCTGAGCCAGGACGACAACCCGCCGCGCGCGGTCGGTGAACCTCTCGAACATCGTTAATCGCTCCTCAGAGCGGTCAGGCAGTGGGGGGAACTTCCCCTCCCTGTCCTTCCGCAGCTTAGTCCCGCAAGCGGGGACCGCTCATTCCAACTGCCGACACCGTCGATGGCCTCCTGACCCCGAACGCCGACATCTGCTCCAACCCGATGGTGCGAGACGATGTTCCCGCAGGCCAGGCAGTTACCCCAGTCGCCAGTACGCCGATGGCGAACGTGAGACGGCCTGCCCTGCGTGTCGCCCCCTCCCACTAGGGATGTCTTACCCGCGGGCACTGACAGTCCATGCCGTGGGCACCGCCGGGCTCCGCTACGGGCGAACAACCTTGCGCCTCCCGGCACCCCCGGACGCCCCCTTCCCGACGACTCTGCGCACGCGGACGACCACCCAGCGTAACCCGCGGGGTGTTCCGGCTGTTGCACTTGGCATGGCTGGCGCAGTCCCCCCATGGCCCTCGGTCCCCCTTCCCCGTCGCTCGCCCCGTCTCTCGCCCGACCGGACACCCGATCGATCCGCCGACCGGACGCCCGACCGGTCCCCCGGTCGATCTCCCGACCGGACGCCCGACCGGTGTCCCGAGCGCCCTGCCCGCCGTCCGTCCGAGGCGGGCGAGCGGGTCCGGCGCTGGTACGAGAACGAACTGGGGTGGCCCACGGTGCCCGGAGAGCCGGTACGACTTTCCGTCGGCGTCCGCTTCGACGTGCTGGACGTGCCGGCCGAGGCGGGCCGCGGCGCGCTCGTACGGCTGCCGCCGGGCTGCCCGGTTGCCCTGCGGGGCGACCGGATGGCCCTGCTGGTGGCGGCGGGCAGCGCGGAGGAGCTGCCGGGCCTGCTGCGGTGGCTGGAGTGGGGCGGCCTGCCGCTGGACCTGATCGCCCTGGGCGCCGGTACGTCCCTGGAGGCTCCGCCGCCGCCCGTATCGGCCCGTACGCGCGTGTGCGGCCCTCGTACGCCCGGTGCGGGCGCCGCGAGCGGTTCGGCCTGGCCCGCTGCCGGCCTCATGGGCGCACCCCGGGCACATGGTGTGCCGGGCGCGGGTGCCGTCCCGGAGGCAGGTGCGGTGCCCGACGTGGCCACGGGCCGGCGGGCGGCGTCCGGCTCCCCCGAACCGGGAACGCCCGTCGTGCACCCGGTGGGCACGTCGCAGGGGGCCGCCGTATGGCTGCGGCCCCCCGTACCGGGGCGCGAGGTCGAGGCCTCGCTGCCGTCACTGACGGCGCTGGGGCGCACCGAGGGCGCCCCCGATCTCGTACGGCTGGTGGAGACGGTGGCGACGCTGTGCCACCGCATCAGACTCCGGCGCGCGAGCGCTCAGCCGTTGGCCTTCTCGTAGGCCTCGCGAATGGACGCGGGAACTCGGCCGCGGTCGTTGACCTCGTAGCCGTTCTCCTTCGCCCATGCGCGGATCGCCGCCGTGTCCTGGTTGCCGCCGGAAGAGGCGCGCGTCTTTCCGCGCCCGCCGGAAGAGCGGCCCCCGGTACGACGGCCACCCTTCACATAGGGCTCGAGAAGGCTGCGCAGCTTGTCCGCATTGGCCGTCGTGAGATCGATCTCGTACGTCTTGCCGTCCAGTGCGAACGTCACGGTCTCGTCCGCCTCGCCGCCGTCGAGGTCGTCGACAAGAAGGACCTGAACCTTCTGTGCCACCGCATTTCCTTTCATCGATAACGTGAGGGGCCTGGGGTCCGCGGCGTCCGCCGATTCGCCGCCCCCTGTTATATGCCGTACTGCAGTACGTCGGAAAGCAAACCGCTTTTGCCGGAAAAACACAAACCCCCGGCGGAGACGGGCCCGGCACCCCGACCGGAAACATGCGCGTTTCGGACATAGGGAACCCGGGCAGGCCGGGCCCGTGAATAGCGGTCCGGCCCTTGTCGATCACAGATGCAGAAGCATCCGGCTGTTGCCCAAGGTGTTCGGTTTCACTCGTTCGAGGCCGAGGAACTCCGCGACGCCCTCGTCATAGGAACGCATCAGCTCCGCGTACACATCGGTGTCGACGGGCGTCTCACCGATCTCGACGAAGCCGTGCTTGGCGAAGAAGTCGACTTCGAAGGTCAGACAGAAAACGCGGCGAACCCCCAGCCAGCGTGCCGTCTGGAGCAGCTTCTCCAGCAGCTGGTGGCCGACGCCCGCGCCCTTCAGGCCGGGCTTCACTGCGAGAGTGCGGACTTCCGCGAGGTCTTCCCACATCACGTGGAGCGCGCCGCAGCCGACGACCTCGGCGTTGTCGTCCCGTTCCGCGACCCAGAACTCCTGGATGTCCTCGTAAAGGGTCACGGTCGCTTTGTCGAGCAGGATGCCGTCTCGGACGTACGCGTCAAGGAGTCGCCGGACGGCGGGGACATCGCTGGTACGGGCCCGGCGGACGGTGATGGCTTTAGCGGGGCCTTGGCGGCTTGCGACGGAGGGGCTCTCTGCTGACATGTGCGGACGCTATCGCCCGCCCGCCCCGGATGCCGAGCCGGGGTTCTCCTCGGCGTCTTCCCCGGCCGGTGTGCCTTCCGTCTCGGTTTCGCCGGCGCCGACGATGCGCAAGGCATCACGCAGGGCCTGCCGCTGTTCCTCGCTCATCATGCCGAAGAACGCGACGAGAGCGGCGGCGGGGTTGTCGCTCTGCGCCCAGGCGTCGTTCATCAGCGCTGCCGCGTAGGCGGCTCTGGTGGAGACGGCCTCATATCGATAGGCCCGGCCTTCGGCCTCACGCCGTACCCAGCCCTTCTGGTGGAGATTGTCCAGCACGGTCATGACCGTGGTGTACGCGATCGAGCGCTCCTGTTGCAGATCTTCCAGGACTTCCCGAACGGTGACAGGGCGGTTCCACTTCCACACCCGCGTCATGACCGCGTCTTCGAGTTCTCCCAATGGGCGAGGCACAGCTCAGCACAGTACTGGGAGAAGTCGGCATCGGCGTGCCGGACGTGCGCGTTCGACGGCGATCCACACCGAATGGAACACGAGAGAACGACAAGGGCGTACGACCATGTCGTACGCCCTGCCGAGAGCCTCGGCGCTCCCCGCTCCCCGTGCCGGCCGGTGCGGGCGCCGGTGCCGGGAGGGCAGAGGGGGTCAGGCGTCGGTGCCGGCGGAGGCCTGACGGGTGGACTCGGCGCGGGCGAGCGCCGCGTCGACCGTCGCGTCCTCCTTGGCCTTGGCGGCCCCGCCCTGGGTCTTCACGATCACCCGGATCACGGCGACGAAGAAGACGGCCATGACGACGGGCGGCACGAGCGCGGAGACGTAGTCCATGGCTCCAGAGTAGCCACGCGGGGCGGGGCATTCGCGTGCGGGGTGGGGCG
>NZ_JALLGL010000150.1 GCF_023072675.1 Streptomyces sp. XM83C | reverse complement strand
GCGCGCCCCCGTCCCACCCACCGAACGGCTGGCGCTACACCAGCCACGCACTCACACCAGCGGGCCGCCGCAGGCATCAGGGGCGCGGGGAACTGCGCGACCAGCCCCCACCGGCCCGCAGGTGAAGACGATGGCCCCGCCAAACGAAGGGGGCGCGGGGAACTGCGCGACCAGCCCCCACCGGCCCGCAGGTGAAGACGATGGCCCCGCCAAACGAAGGGGGCGCGGGGAACTGCGCGACCAGCCCCCACCGGGCGCCCGGTGGAACTGATGGCCCCGCCAGACAAAGGCGCCGCGGGGAACTGCGCGAACGCCCCCCACCGGGCGCCCGGTGGAAACGATGGCCCCGCCACACAAAGGCGCCGCGGGGAACTGCGCAGGGCGCGGCGCCGGGCCGGCCGGGACGGTAACCCGTGGGGCATACCGGGTATGTCACCAGTAACCCTGAGAAAAAGGGCAGGGCGTATTCCCCGCTGGCCTGGGAAGTGATCGGCGTGATCGACACCGAAGGCGACTGCGCCGAGTGGACCTTCCCCGCGGAGGCCACCGCCGCCCGCCGCGCCCGTGCCGCCGTACGGGACCGGCTGACGGCCTGGCAGCTGGAAGGCCTCGGCGACATAGCCGCCCTCCTCGTGAGCGAACTCGTCACCAACGCTCTGCGGCACGCGACAGGCCCCATAGTCGTCCGCCTGACGAGATCCGACGGCACCGTCGGCGAAGCGGACGGCACCGCCGTCCTCCGCGTCGAGGTGTCCGACCCCCTCCCCGACCCCCCGCGCGAGCGCTCGGCCCGCCCGGAGGACGAGAGCGGCCGGGGCCTGCAACTGCTGGCGTCCGCCGCCCGCCGCTGGGGCACCCGGCCCGGCGACAACGGCAAGACCGTGTGGTTCGAACTCACGGTCCCCCGATGAACCCGGGCCGCCCCGGAAGACCGATGCCGGAAGCCGTGATTCGATGACGTGTCCCCTGGTTAGAAGACTGGAAGTGTTCGCGCAGGACGGGCCGGAAAACACCTGGACCGTGCTGTGATCGTGAACACCGTGTTGTGCGGCGCCGTAGTGCTGGATACTGCGGGCAGCCGCCCCCGGTGACCGGTGCCGGACGCGGTGAGCTGGAGGGGACGGTTCGCGTGAGCGAGATACCAGCGAAGGCCACGGAGTCCGAGGACCCGTCGGACGGCGCGAGGACCACGGCCGCGGGTGCCACGGCAGGTGGCGGATTCGCGGCGGACGCCACCGAGGCCCTCGCCCGCGCGGCGGCGGCCATGGACTGCGGCAGCGGACGACCGGGCGATGCCCTCTGGCAGAGCAGCCCGCCCGGCTCCATCTACGACTACATCAAGGCCGCGTCCTTCTCCATCGGACCCGACGGGCTCGTGGATCAGTGGAGCCTGCGCGCCGAGCAGATCTTCGGCATCCCCGCCGAGCGGGCCGTCGGCATGGACCCCGTCGAGGTGTTCATCGACCCCGACCTGCGGGACGACGGCCGGCGCAGGATGGCCGAGATCCTCGACGGCCGCGAGTGGACCGGCGTCATCCCCTTCCGGGTGCCCGACCCGGAGGACGGGGTGCGCGGCGAGGACGGGCTCGCCGAGGTGTACGTCATGCCGACCCGCAACAAGGGCGGCGAGAAGGCCGCGGTGTGCATCGTCGTCGACGTCCACACCCTGCGCAGCATCGAGACCGACCTCGCCGCCTCGCAGGCGATTTTCGGTCAATCCCCCTTCGCGTTCGTGCTGATCGACACCGAGCTGAAGGTGCGCCGCGTCAATCAGCGGTTCGCGTCCGTCTTCGGCGGCACCCCCGACGACCACCGAGGCAAGGGCGTCCACGACTATCTGTCCCGTGCCGAGGCCGAACGGGTCTCCGCCACCTTGCGCCGCGTCCTGGGGACCGGCGAGTCCATCACCGACATGCACATCACCGGCCATGTCCCGGGCTCCGACGAGCGCCGCCACTGGTCGATCAACCTCTACCGCGTGCACAGCGGTTCCGGACGGCCCATCGGCATCGCCTGGCTCGGCACGGACATCACCGCCCGCCGAGCCGCCGCCCGCGAGGCCGCCGCCGCCCGCCGCAACCTCGCCCTGCTCAACGAGGCCGGGGCGCGCATCGGCAACTCCCTCGACCTGGAGACCACCGCCCGCGAACTCCTCGACGTCGTCGTCCCCGGCTTCTGCGACCTGGCCACCGTCGACCTGTACCAGGGTCTCCTCGCCGGTGACGAGACCCCGCCCGGCCTCGCCGACGGCAGCGCCGAGCTGCGCCGGGTCGCCTTCGCCAGCGCCGTCTCCGACGCACCGTTCCGCGGCGGCTCCGGCGAGGCCGTCGCGGTCGGCGCCGTCCACCACTACCCGTTCAACTCGCCCTGCGCGGACGCCCTGCGCACGGCCCGCCCGAAGTACGTGCCCGGCGAGGAGGGCGGGCTCGTCCAGTCCACACTGGCCGTGCCGATGGTCGCCCACGACACGGTGGTGGGGCTCGCCAGGTTCGCCCGGACCAAGGGCAGCGAGCCGTTCGGCGACCGCGACCGTGACCTCGCCGTGGAACTCGCGGCACGCGCCGCGGTCTGTATCGACAACGCCCGCCTGTACCGCCGCGAGCACGAGCGGGCGTTGATACTGCAACGGTCCCTGCTCCCGCCCGGCGACCCCGTCGCCTCCGGCCTGGACATCGCCTGCCGCTATCTGCCCGGCAACGCCTCCACGGGCCGCCCCAGCGAGGTCGGCGGCGACTGGTTCGACGTCATCGAACTGCCCGGCCACCGCACCGCCCTGGTCGTCGGCGACGTCATGGGCCGCGGCCTGCGCGCCGCCGTGGCGATGGGCGAACTCCGCACCGCCGTACGGACGCTGGCGCTGCTCGACCTGGAGCCCGCCGAGGTGCTCTCCGCGCTGGACGAGATCGCCCGCGGCCTCGGCACCCCCGGCGGCGTCCAGCAGGCCACGAGAGCCGCCCGCCGCCCCCGCGAGGCCGACCTGTCCGAGGTGTACCTGGCTACGTGCGTGTACGCGGTGTACGACTCCGTCACCCGTCGCTGCACCTTCGCCAACGCCGGCCACCTCCCGCCCGTCCTCGTCGAACCCGGCGAGCAGGCGCTGATGCTGGACGTGCCGCCCGGCATGCCCCTGGGCGTCGGCGGGGAACCCTTCGAGGAGGTCGAGGTCGAACTCCCCGAGGGCGCGCTGCTCGCCCTCTACACCGACGGCCTCGTCGAGTCCCGCGACCACCCCTTGGACGAGGGCCTCCAGGCGTTCGTCGGCGCGCTCACCGACCCCACCCGCCCGCTGGAGGACGTCTGCGACCACGTCCTCAACACCCTCGACACCCACCACGGCGAGGACGACATCGCCCTGCTGATGGCCCGCGTCCAGGGCCTGCCCGCGGACTCCGTCGGCGACTGGACGCTGCCCCGCGAGCCGCGCAGCGTGGGCCGCGCCCGCGAGTACGCCCGCGGACAGCTCCTCCACTGGGACCTCGAACCCCTCGTCGACACGGCCGAACTCCTCGTCAGCGAACTCGTCACCAACGCCCTGCGGCACGGCGAGGGCGAGATCCGGCTGCGGCTGCTGCTCGACCGCACCCTGGTGTGCGAGGTGTGGGACTCCGGCCTGGTCCAGCCCCGCAGACGGCGCGCCCGCGACACCGACGAGGGCGGCCGGGGCCTGCAACTGGTCGGCCTGCTCTCCGCGGCCTGGGGCTCCCGGCGCACCCCGCGCGGCAAGACGGTGTGGTTCGAACTGCCGCTGCCCGACGGCGAGTCGGGGCTCGCGGACCCGGCGGAGGCCCTGCTCAGCCTGTTCTGACGGTCACCCGAGCCGGGCGCGGGTGCCCGGCCCGCCGAACGCCGGGGGCGTGCCGCCCGGCAGCAGCACCCCGCCGAGCACGGCGCCCGCCGCGCCCGCGTCGGACTCGGCGGGCGCGTCGGCGGACGGTGTGCCGTGCAGCCGTACGTCCTGCTCGGCCAGGTCCCTCGCCCGCCTCGCCAGCTCGTCGGCGCGCACCAGCTCCGGCAGGCCCGCCGCGCCGGACGGGCCGTCCCCGGCGAGCAGATCGCGTGCCGCCGCCAGCAGGGTGCGCGCCCCGGCGCCGACCGCGCCCCGGTGCGTCGCGACGAAGTCCTCCGCCGCGCCGACCGCGCTGTCCGCCGCCAGCCGCGCCGCGACCGGCAGCACCCCGGAGCGGCCCGTCGCGACCGGGGCGAGCGCCGCCACGACGCGCCGCAGCACGGCCATCGGGTCGTACGGCCGCCGCCCGGTCAGCTCCTGCCGTACGGACGTCAGCACCGCGTCGGCGTGCAGCACCCTCGAGCGCAGCTCACCCGGCGCGACCCCGGCGATGTCCGGCGCGATCCCGGCCGCACCCGGCGCCGGGACGTCCGGTTCGGCGGGGACCGACCCGGCCATCGCGCCCGCTCCGCCCGCGTCCCCGGGCCGCTGCTCCGGCACGGGCGGCAGTACGGCCCGTACGGCCGCCAGCTCCGCCTCCGCGCCCGTCAGCACAGGCGCCGGCAGTTCCCCGGCCCGGTCCAGCTCCGCCGCCAGCCGCTCCACACCGCCGACGAACACCTCCGCCTGCGCGATCGCGCCCTCCGCCGCCCGCAGGCAGGACACGGCGCCGGCCGTGTTCCCCGAGTCGGCCGACTGCCGTGCCCGGTTGAGCCGCAGCGTGGCGAACACCAGCCGGTCCTTGGCCTGTTCGAGATGGCCCACGACAGCCTCCGTCGCCGAGGCCGCCCACCGCTCGCCCAGCCCGGCCAGGGTCGCCCCGGCCTGCGCCGTACGGCCCGTCAGCTCCCGGAACCGGGCCTCGGCGACCTCCAGCGCCGCCGCCGTCCCGTCCTGCCGAGCCCGCAGCGCGTCGAAACCGTCCGCCTCCGTGTCCAGCCTGCGGCCCGCCTCCGCGCACCGGCCGACGATCCCGGCGAGCGCGTGGCGCCGCGCCGCCTCCTCCGCCGGTACGCCCTCGTCGTACCGCTGCCGCATCCGCAGCGCCACGGCCAGTTCCGTCTCCGCCTCCCGTACCGCCCGCTCGTACGGCTCCAGCGTCGCCGCGTCGAACCGCCCGGCGGCGAAGGACAGTTCCTCGCGCGCGGTACGCACGCAGTCGTCGGCGGAAACGAGGGCGTCGGCGGACTGCCGGTCGAGTTCGGCGAGGGCGGGTTCGTACGGGCGTGACGGCAGCACGGCGCCGGTCGCGCCCGGCGAGCCGCCCGCGGGGGCGACGCCGGGGGCCGGACCCGTGCTCGTGCCGGCGTTTGCGCCGCAGGTACGCGTAGCCCGCGAAGACGCCCGCCGTGGCCACCGCCGCGACCGGGAGCACCAGGTCGGCGGGGCTGGTCTCGTCGTCCTCCGGGGCTGCCGACGCGGCGCTCGGCGCGGGCCCGGGCGGCATGATCGCAACCGACGGCCCCGTCGCCGTCGTCATCCCCGACAACACCAGCCACATCAGGCCCGCGGCGGCGCCGAGTACGGCGTGCGCGACCCGCACGGGTATGTGGGACGCGGCACGACGGCGCCTGCGGCTGCGGCTCCGGCTCCTGGAGGACGTCACATTTGGGAGCGTATGGCGGTGATTGCGGAGGCGCGAGCGGGATGCGCCCAAGTCGGCACACAGGAGGGGACACGCCGATGGAACGGACCGGTACGGAAGCCGCCGCCACGCAACCGGGGGAGGGCGAACGAGGGGAGACCGAGCGGACGCAAGCCGGCCGTACCCGGACGGAGGGGACGGCGCCGGAGCCGGCCGCCACCACCGGCAGCGACGGAGCCCCGCACGCCGAGGACGAGGCCACAAAGAAGCCCCGCCGCCGGCTGCGCTGGACGCGCCGCTGCGTGCCGGCCCTCGTTCTGCTCCTCCTGCTGCCGCTCCTCGGCACTCAGATCGCCCTGCGGCTGAACTACACCGGCGACTACGCCGACGGCACCCGCACCCGCGGCAAGGACGCCCTGTGGCTCGGCCACGCCTGGGTGGACGGCCGCAAGAAGGACGCCGACGTCACCGCCCTGGCGGCCCGGCTGAAGGACACCGGCATCCGCGACCTGTACGTGCACACCGGGCCCATGGAGCACGACGGCACCTTGCCCGCCGACCGCTGCCCGAGGGCGCGCTGGTTCATCGACGCGGTGCACCGCGCGCTGCCCGGCGTGCGGGTGCAGGCCTGGCTGGGGGACGAACTGGCCACCGAGAAGCCGGACGGGATGCGGCTGGAGCTGTCCGGGACCCGGGCTGCCGTCCTGCGCACCACCCGGCAGGTCCTGGACACCGGCTTCGACGGCGCCCATTTCGACCTGGAGCCGCTGCACTCCGGCGACGGCCACTACCTCGACCTGCTCGACGCGCTGCACCGCGAGACCGCCGCACGCGACGTGCCGCTGTCGGTGGCCGCCCACCAGATCGACCCGCTGCCCGGCCTGCACTCCGTCGTCGGCGCGTTCACCGGGCACCCCAAATGGTGGTCGCAGGAGTTCTTCGGGCAGGTCGCGCGCCGCGTCGACCAGATCGCGGTGATGTCGTACGACACGATGCAGTTCTGGCAGAGCACCTACGGCGGATACGTCGCCCAGCAGACGTCGCTCGCCCTGGAGGTCACCCCGGACTCCACCGACCTGCTGATGGGCCTGCCGTTCTACCACGAGAACACGCCGAGCCACCGGGCGGGCGCCGAGACCGTGCCCGCCGCCGTCCGGGGTGTGCGCCTCGGCCTGTCCCGCACCGACGCCGGCCGGGCGAACTTCGGCGTCGCCCTGTACGTCGACTTCGCGGCGACCGAGGACGACTGGACGGCGTACCGCACCGGCTGGGTGAAGTGAGCGGGCGGTGCCGTCCGCTCACCCCGGCGGGCGGCGCCGGCCGATCTTCGAGCCCAGCCACACCAGCGGGTCGTACTTGCGGTCCACGGCCCGCTCCTTCATCGGGATCAGCGCGTTGTCGGTGATCCGGATGGACTCGGGGCACACCTCCGTGCAGCACTTGGTGATGTTGCAGTAGCCGAGGCCGTGCTCGTCCTGGGCCGTGCGCGCGCGGTCCCGGCCCGTCTCGGCCGCCGCGTCCAGCGGATGCATGTCGAGCTCCGCGATGCGCATCAGGAACCTGGGGCCCGCGAACACCGGCTTGTTCTCCTCGTGGTCGCGGACCACATGGCAGGTGTTCTGGCACAGGAAGCACTCGATGCACTTGCGGAACTCCTGCGAGCGGTCCACGTCCTCCTGCATCATCCGGTACTCGCCGGGCCCCACACCGGCGGGCGGCACGAACGCCGGGACCTCCCGCGCCTTCGCGTAGTTGAAGCCGACGTCGGTGACCAGGTCGCGGACGACGGGGAACGCCCGCAGCGGAGTGACCGTCACCGTCTCCTCCCGGGCGAACACCGACATCCGGGTCATGCACATCAGCCGCGGCCGGCCGTTGATCTCCGCCGAGCACGACCCGCACTTGCCCGCCTTGCAGTTCCAGCGCACCGCGAGATCCGGCGCCCGGGTCGCCTGAATGCGGTGGATGATGTCCAGCACCACCTCGCCGTCGTTGACCTCCACCCGGAAGTCCTCCAGGTCGCCGCCGCTCGCATCGCCCCGCCACACCTTGAACAGGGCCTCGTAGCCGCTCATTCGTACAGCTCCTCGTCGGCGAGGTACTTGACCAGCTCCTCCTTCGCGAAGAGGGCGAGCAGGTCCGGGCGGATGGGTTCGGTGGTCTCCCGTACGAGGGTGATCCGGCCGCGCGCCGGGTCGTCGCCCTCCTCCGGGTCACCGGGCGCCTGATCGGCCGTCCGGCACAGCAGGTTGACGTTGCGCCAGGCACGGTCCATCGCCGGGAAGTCCTCCCGGGTGTGCCCGCCGCGCGACTCGGTGCGCTCCAGCGCCGCCCGCGCCACGCACTCGCTGACCAGCAGCATGTTCCGCAGGTCCAGGGCGAGATGCCAGCCCGGGTTGAACTGGCGGTGCCCCTCCACGGCGGCCCGCCGCGCCCGTACCCGCAGCTCGGCCAGCTTCTTCAGCGCCAGCTCCATCTCGGGTGCGCGGCGGATGATGCCGACCAGGTCGTTCATCGTCTGCTGGAGTTCCTGGTGCAGGGTGTACGGGTTCTCCGGCGGGCCCGCGTCCCCGCCGGTGGTCGCCTCCGCGCCGCCCGCCGCGAACGGGCGCAGCGCCTCCGCCGCAGCCGCGTCCACCTGCTCCCCGGCCACCGGCACCCGCGGGGCCGCAGCCGCGTACTCGGCGGCGTACCGGCCGGCGCGCCGACCGAACACCAGCAGGTCGGACAGCGAGTTGCCGCCCAGCCGGTTCGAGCCGTGCATCCCGCCCGCCACCTCACCGGCCGCGAACAGTCCCGGCACGCCGCGCGCCGCCGCCGTGTCGGAGTCGACGGCGATGCCGCCCATCACGTAGTGGCAGGTCGGGCCGACCTCCATCGGCTCGGCGGTGATGTCGACGTCCGCCAGCTCCTTGAACTGGTGGTACATCGACGGCAGCCGCCGTCTGATCACCTCGGCCGGCATCCGCGTCGACACGTCCAGGAACACCCCGCCGTGCGGGGAGCCGCGGCCCTCCTTCACCTCGGCGTTGATCGCGCGGGCCACCTCGTCACGGGGCAGCAGCTCGGGCGGACGCCGGTTGTGGTCCGGGTCGTCGTACCAGCGGTCGGCCTCCTCCTCGGTCTCCGCGTACTTCTCCCGGAAGACGTCGGGGATGTAGTCGAACATGAAGCGCCGGCCCTCGGCGTTGCGGAGCACCCCGCCGTCGCCGCGCACCGACTCGGTGACGAGGATGCCCTTCACCGACGGCGGCCAGACCATGCCCGTCGGATGGAACTGCACGAACTCCATGTTCAGCAGGGGCGCGCCCGCGAGCAGCGCCAGCGCGTGCCCGTCGCCGGTGTACTCCCACGAGTTCGAGGTGACCTTGAACGACTTGCCGATGCCGCCGGTGGCGATCACCACGGCGGGCGCCTCCAGCACGAAGAAACGCCCGCTCTCCCGCTCGTACCCGAAGACCCCGGCGACCCGGTCGCCGTCCTTGAGGACGCGGGTGACCGTGCACTCCTGGAAGACCTTCAGCCTCGACTCGTAGTCGCCGGTCTCGCGGTGGTCCTCCTGCTGGAGCGCCACGATCTTCTGCTGGAGGGTGCGGATCAGCTCCAGACCGGTGCGGTCGCCGACGTGCGCGAGCCGCGGGTACTCGTGGCCGCCGAAGTTGCGCTGCGCGATCCGCCCGTCCTTCGTGCGGTCGAACAGCGCGCCCCAGGTCTCCAGCTCCCACACCCGGTCCGGGGCCTCCCGCGCGTGCAGTTCGGCCATCCGCCACTGGTTGACGAACTTCCCGCCGCGCATGGTGTCCCGGAAGTGGACCTGCCAGGTGTCGTGCGGGTTGACGTTGGCCATCGCGGCGGCGATGCCGCCCTCCGCCATCACGGTGTGCGCCTTGCCGAACAGCGACTTGCAGATCACCGCCGTACGGGCGCCGCGCTCCCGTGCCTCGATCGCCGCGCGCAGACCCGCGCCGCCCGCGCCGACGACCACGACGTCCCACTGCTGCCGTTCCACCGCTGTCATCAGGAAAAGGCCCTCACTCTAGAAGAAGCGCGGATCGTCGAAGACACCGGACGCGACGAGGAAGACATAGAGGTCGGTGAGCGCGACGCTGAACAGGGACGCCCACGCCAGCTGCATGTGCCGGGCGTTGAGCCGGCCGACGAACCGCCACGCCCGGTAGCGCACCGGATGCTTCGAGAAGTGCCGGAGCTTGCCGCCGACGATGTGCCGGCAGGAGTGGCAGGACACGGTGTACGCCCAGATCAGCACGATGTTCACCAGGAACACCAGGGTGCCGAGCCCCATGTGGCCCCACGCGTGGTGCTCGTCGCGGAAGGCGAGGACGGTGTCGTACGTGAGCACCCCGGCGACGGGGACCGCCGCGTAGAAGAAGTACCGGTGGATGTTCTGCATGATCAGCGGGAACCGCGTCTCACCGGTGTAGGCGCGGTGCGGCTCGGCCACCGCGCAGGCCGGCGGGGACGCCCAGAAGCCCCGGTAGTAGGCCTTGCGGTAGTAGTAGCAGGTCAGGCGGAACCCCAGCGGGAAGATCAGGATGATGATCGCGGGGGAGATGCCCCACCAGCCGCCGAACAGGTCCCAGTTCGGTCCGCCGCGCATCTCCTCGCAGTTCTCCGCGAGGCAGGGCGAGTAGAACGGCGAAACGTACGGGGCCGCGTAGTAGTCGGCGGCGGCGAAGGCCCGCCACGTCGAGTACACGACGAAGGCGAGCAGCCCGGCCACGGTGGCGGCGGGCGCCGACCACCAGCGGTCGGTGCGCAGATGCGGGGCGGCGATCGCGGCGCGGCCCGGCGTGTGCACGCCGCGCCGGGCCGCCGCGCCCCGCTGTCCGTCCTTGTGTTCCGTACCAGTGCGTTCCGTGCCAGTGGCCACGGTGGTCTCCGGTCGGGGTCAGGGTGCGTGCCGGTCGCGGGCGCCGAGACCCTCGTCGTCCGTGTCCTTCCACAGCGACGGGTCGTACGGCGTGTCGGGGATGGGGACGAGGTCGGGCCGGTGCGGCTCGCCGGGTGCGGAGGCCGACTGCCCCAGCAGGGCGACGCTCTCGCGCAGATGGTCGGCGTCGGTACGGACGCGGCGGATCTCCAGACCGCCGCTGCCGAGTTGCTGTTCCAGTCGTCCCACCGATCGCATCAGATCGTCGAGGCAGCGCTGGACGGCTGTCAGATCGTCGTGCACGGACATGACGTGACCTCACTTCCACGGGTCCATCGGGCCCCCCGGGTGCAACGGTCATGCGCCAGCGAGTGTTGCGCGTCACACATGGCGCTGTGAAGGGATGTGCGCCGATCGGCCGGGTCGTTCCGGGTCGGGCCGAAGCCGATTGGGCCGCACGGGTGGCTTACCGAGCGTGTTCGTCGTGTCGCCCGGCGTTGCAGGATCCTTTCCTCTTCAGTGGCTGGCATCGATCTGCATACATCTGATCAACTCCATATACCGCCAAACGTGATCATATCGCCCGCGGCTCCCCGGAGGTACCTGAGATGTCCCACGTCGGTGTCGGCCCGCGCGCGGTGGTGCGCTCGGCCGCGTTCCTCACCGCGGGAGCCCTCGCGGTGACCGTTCTGACAGGCTGCGGCGGCGAGGACGAGGCGGGCCGTCCGCTGGCCGGGCAGGACATCGCCCAGGCGGCCCGCGGCAAGATCGCCGACGGCGGCACGCTGCGCTGGGCCGTGGACGCCGTACCGGACACGCTGAACACGTTCCAGGCCGACGCGGACGCCGCCACCACCACCGTCGCCCAGGCCACCCTGCCGTCGATGTACACCCTCGACGAGCTGGGTCGGCCGCAGCGCAACGCCGACTATCTGGAATCGGCCAAGGTCGTCGAGACCGAGCCCAAGCAGGTCGTCCTGTACAAGCTGAACCAGCAGGCCGTCTGGAGCGACGGCCGCGAGATCGGCGCCGCCGACTTCGCCGCCCAGTGGCGCGCCCTGTCCGGCAAGGACTCCGCCTACTGGACCGCCCGCAACGCCGGCTACGACCGCATCGAGAAGGTGGAGCGCGGCGACAACGACCTGGAGGTCAAGGTCACCTTCAGCCGCCCCTACGCCGACTGGCGGTCGCTGTTCTCGCCGCTGTACCCGAAGGAGGTCATGGGCACCCCGGACTCCTTCAACGACGGCGCCCGCCGCAAGCTGAAGGTGACCGCCGGGCCGTTCAACGTCAAGCAGGTCGACGTCAAGGCCAAGGACGTCGTCCTCACCCGCAATCCGCGCTGGTGGGGCGAGCCCGCCAAGCTGGAGAAGATCGTCCTGCACGCCGTGCCGCGCGACAAGCGCGTCGACGCCCTCGCCGAGGGCGCCGTGGACCTGGCCCCGGTCGACGCGGTCGACGCCCGCCGGATCACCGGCGCCGCGCGCGGCAACGCGGGCCCGCTCGCCGGCCCGGGACGGTCTGAGACCGAGGTGCTGCGCGACTGGGGCGCGGCGCACGGCTTCGACGAGGACGCCGTCGACAGCGAGAGCGGCCTGAAGAAGGTGCGCAAGGCGATGGCCGAGTGGCACATGCGGGAGTCGATGCTGCGCGGGTTCGAGGTCCGCAAGTCGTTCGAACCGGCCTACACGCAGCTCGCGCTGAACGGCTCCGAGGGGCCTCTCGCCGACGAGCGGGTGCGGCGGGCGGTGGCCCGCGCCCTGGACCGCAAGGCACTCGCCGAGCTGGTGCTCAAGCCGCTCGGGCTGCCCGCCGTCCCCGTCGGCAGCCACCTCGCCCTGTCCGGGCAGGCCGCCTACGCGGACAACAGCGGCGCCCTGGGCGACCACGACACCGGCGAGGCGCAGGCCCTGCTGGCCGACGCGGGGTGGGTGCCGGGCGGCCCGGTCGAGGAGCCGAAGAAGGGGGAGAAGGCGGAGAAGGCCGCGGGCGGCGAGGCCGAGAAGAGCGAGAAGAAGGACGAGAAGAAGGACGAGGAGAAGGCCGGGAAGAAGGGCGACAAGGCGGCCGGCGGTTCCGGTGCCGACGGAGACAACCGGGGCGGTGCCTCCGCGTCGGAGGGCGACGACGGCACGTACATCGTCGGCCAGGACGGCAAGGCCCGGCGCGGGCCGGACACCGTCGAGGACGGTGCCGCCCGGACCGGCGGTGCGGCCCGCGACGGCCAGGACGAGAAGCCGAACGGACGGCACGGCGAGGACGGCACCCGGCAGCTCGCGCAGGACGGCCTGCGCGGCGGAGCGCCCGGCGCCTACGCCCCCAAGGGCACCGCGGCCCCGGCCGGTGCCGCGCCGAAGGTGCTGGCCAAGGACGGCAAGGCGCTGTCGCTGAAGTTCGTCGTCCCGTCCGGCCCCGGCTCGGAGACGCTGCGCACGGTGGCCGACCGGATCGCGCGGATGCTGGAGAAGGTCGGCATCCGCACCGAGATCACCAAGGTCGACGACAACAGCTACTTCAAGGACCACATCGCGTCCGGCCAGTACGACCTCGCCCTGTACTCGTGGCCCGCAACCGCCTACCCGGCCACCGATGCCCGGCCCATCTACGCCAAGCCGGTCCCGGCCGCCGACGGCTCGCTGACCGTGGAGCAGAACTACACGCGGGTCGGCACAGACCAGGTCGACCAGCTGTTCGAGCAGGCGATCGGCACGCTGGACGAGGACGAGGCCCGCGATCTGATCCGCAAGGCCGACTCGCGGATCTGGGCGGCGGCGGGCTCGATCCCGCTGTACCAGCGGCCCCAGCTGGTCGCGGCCCGCAAGAACCTGGTGAACGCGGGCGCCTTCGGGTTCCGCACCCCCGTCTTCCAGGACATGGGCTTCCTCAAGAAGGGAGAGAAGCTCTCCCCGTCCCCCAGCAAGAGCTGAGCGGGGGTCCGGGGCACAGACCCCGGACCCGAGGCCGTCCCCGGCCCCGACCGGCCGGCACGCTGTGACGGAGCGTGCCGGCCGGTCGCTGTGCGTACAGCATCGCACCCCGTCAAGATCGCGGAAGAAGGGCCCGAACGGGCCCTTGCCACGAAGGGCACGTACCATGGGGTGAGGCCGTGGCGTGTCAAGCCCGGCAGGGCCCGCGTCACACGCACATACGCGCAGGCCATCCTCACACTCCGGGAGAACGCCTTCTATGGCCACGCGCCACGACATCCGCAACGTCGCCATCGTCGCCCACGTCGACCACGGCAAGACCACCATCGTCGACGGCATGCTCAAGCAGGCCGGTGCCTTCGCCGCGCACCAGCTCGACTCGGTCGACGACCGCATGATGGACTCGAACGACCTGGAGCGTGAGAAGGGCATCACGATCCTCGCCAAGAACACGGCGGTGAAGTACCACCCCAAGGACGGCGGGGAGCCCATCACGATCAACATCATCGACACCCCCGGCCACGCCGACTTCGGCGGCGAGGTCGAACGCGGTCTGTCGATGGTCGACGGTGTCGTGCTGCTCGTGGACGCCTCCGAGGGCCCGCTGCCGCAGACCCGCTTCGTGCTGCGCAAGGCGCTCCAGCAGCGGCTGCCGATCATCCTGTGCATCAACAAGACGGACCGCCCGGACTCCCGGATCGACGAGGTCGTCAACGAGACGTACGACCTCTTCCTCGACCTGGACGCCGACGAGGACCAGATCGAGTTCCCGATCGTCTACGCCTGCGGCCGTGACGGCGTCGCCTCCCTGACCAAGCCGGAGGACGGCACGGTCCCGCAGGACTCCGACTCGCTGGAGCCGTTCTTCTCCACGATCCTGGAGCACATCCCCGCCCCCACCTACGACGAGGGCGCCCCCCTTCAGGCCCACGTCACCAACCTGGACGCGGACAACTTCCTCGGCCGTATCGCGCTGCTGCGGGTGCACCAGGGCGAGCTGAAGAAGGGGCAGACGGTCGCGTGGATGAAGCGCGACGGCTCCGTGCAGAACGTGCGCATCTCCGAGCTGATGATGACCGAGGCGCTCACCCGCAAGCCCGCCGAGAAGGCCGGCCCGGGGGACATCTGCGCCGTCGCCGGCATCCCGGAGATCATGATCGGTGAGACGCTGGCCGACCCGGAGAACCCGGTCGCGCTGCCGCTGATCACGGTCGACGAGCCCGCGATCTCGATGACCATCGGTACGAACACCTCGCCACTGGTCGGCCGCGGCGGCACCGGCAAGGGTGCCGACAACAAGGCGGCCGTGAAGGACCGCAAGGTCACCGCCCGCCAGGTGAAGGACCGCCTCGACCGCGAGCTGATCGGCAACGTGTCGCTGCGCGTCCTGGACACCGACCGCCCCGACGCCTGGGAGGTGCAGGGCCGCGGCGAGCTGGCGCTGGCGATCCTCGTGGAGACCATGCGCCGCGAGGGGTACGAGCTGACCGTCGGCAAGCCCCAGGTGGTCACCAAGGAGGTCGACGGCAAGGTCTACGAGCCGGTCGAGCGCATGACCATCGACGTGCCCGAGGAGCACATGGGCGCCGTCACGCAGCTCATGGGCGTCCGCAAGGGCCGTATGGACAACATGTCCAACCACGGCTCGGGCTGGGTCCGCATGGAGTTCGTGGTGCCTTCGCGCGGTCTGATCGGTTTCCGTACGGAGTTCCTGACGCAGACCCGCGGCACCGGCATCGCCCACTCCATCCACGAGGGCCACGAGCCCTGGTTCGGCACGCTCACCACCCGCAACAACGGCTCCCTGGTCGCCGACCGCTCCGGTGCCGTCACGGCGTTCGCCATGACGAACCTTCAGGAGCGCGGTGTCCTCTTCGTGGAGCCCGGCACCGAGGTGTACGAGGGCATGATCGTCGGCGAGAACTCCCGCTCCGACGACATGGACGTCAACATCACCAAGGAGAAGAAGCTCACCAACATGCGCTCCTCCACGGCGGATGTGGCCGAGTCGATCGTGCCGCCGCGGAAGCTGTCGCTGGAGCAGTCCCTGGAGTTCTGCCGCGACGACGAGTGCGTCGAGGTGACCCCGGAGGCCGTTCGCATCCGCAAGGTCGTGCTCGACCAGCGGGAGCGTGCCCGCGCCGCGAGCCGCGCCAAGCACGCCTGACAGTGAGGATGTGACGTGGTGACGCCGCTGGTGGGTCTGACCCCTCGCCTGACTGACGTCTCGACTGTCCTGTTTGGGATTTGTCGGCCCGCCGGGCGTCACCACGCACGCGGCCGGA
>NZ_JALLGL010000014.1 GCF_023072675.1 Streptomyces sp. XM83C | reverse complement strand
GGGACCGGAGATTTGTAAAAGAGACAGGCTACGGCCAACGGTACCCGAGGCGTTTGCCCTGAGGTCGCGTCGTCCGCCCGGTCCACCGGGCGGACGACGCGACCTCAGGGCAAACGCCTCGGGTACCGTTGGCCGTAGCGGGGCTCGACCGAAACTGAGGGATTCATGGGACTCACCATCGGCGTCGACATCGGCGGCACGAAGATCGCGGCCGGCGTGGTCGACGAGGAAGGCAACATCCTCTCGACCTTCAAGGTGCCGACCCCCACCACGCCCGAGGCCATCGTGGACGCCATCGCCTCGGCCGTGGAGGGCGCACGAGCTGGGCACGACATCGTGGGCGTGGGCATCGGCGCCGCCGGATACGTCAACCGTCAGCGCTCGACGGTCTACTTCGCGCCGAACATCGACTGGCGCAACGAACCGCTGAAGGCGGAGGTCGAGGAGCGCACCGGCCTGCCCGTCGTCGTGGAGAACGACGCCAACGCCGCCGCCTGGGGCGAGTACAAGTTCGGCGCCGGCAAGGGCCACCGGAACGTCATCTGCATCACGCTCGGCACCGGCCTCGGCGGCGGCATCATCATCGGCAACAAGCTGCGCCGCGGCCACTTCGGCGTCGCCGCCGAGTTCGGCCACATCCGCATGGTGCCGGACGGCCTGCTGTGCGGCTGCGGCTCGCAGGGCTGCTGGGAGCAGTACGCCTCCGGCCGCGCCCTCGTCCGCTACGCCAAGCAGCGCGCCAACGCCACCCCCGAGCGGGCCGAGCTGCTGCTGTCCCTGGGCGACGGCACCCCCGACGGCATCGAGGGCAAGCACATCTCCATGGCCGCCCGGCAGGGCGACAAGGTCGCCGTCGACTCCTACCGTGAGCTGGCCCGCTGGGTCGGCGCCGGCCTCGCCGACCTCGCCTCCCTGTTCGACCCGTCGGCGTTCATCGTCGGCGGCGGCCTCTCCGACGAGGGCGAACTGGTCCTCGACCCGATCCGCAAGTCGTACAAGCGCTGGCTCGTCGGCGGCAACTGGCGTCCCGTCGCCGAGGTCCGCGCCGCGGAACTGGGCAACAAGGCCGGCCTCGTGGGCGCGGCCGACCTGGCCCGCGAGCCCGACCCGATCATGTAACCGTCACCGCACGGGCGCGGGGAGCGGCGCGACGAGCCACCGGCGACCGGTGGGCCGCGCCACCCCCGCGCCCTGCGCTTGCGGGCGTACATTGATCCACATGGAGCCGCTCCCCAACTCCCGCACCGCGCCGGACGGTTCGGTCGTGCTGCGCGTCCTGAGCTACAACATCCGTTCGATGCGCGACGACACCGACGCCCTCGCCCGCGTCATCAAGGCCTGCGCCCCCGATCTGGTCCTCGTCCAGGAGGCGCCCCGCTTCTTCCGCTGGCGCAAGAAGCTCGCCCGGCTGGCCCGCGCCGCCGACCTGGTGATCCTCTCCGGCGGGGCCACCGCGTCCGGGCCCGCCCTGCTGTGCGGCCTGCGGGCCACCGTCGAACGCACCGAGGACGTCCTGCTGCCCCTCACGCCCGGCCTGCACCGGCGGGGCCTGTCCACGGCCGTGGTCCGCTTCGGCGGGGTCCGCCTGGGCGTGGTCTCCTGCCATCTCTCCCTGGACCGCAGCGAGCGGTACGAGCAGGGCGGCATGTTCCTCGACCGGATCGCGGCGCTGGACGTACCGCACGTCATCGCGGGCGGCGACCTCAACGAGGGGCCCGAAGGCCGCACGTTCCGCCGGATCGCAGAGCGGCTCCAGGACTGCCGGGCCGTCGCCCCCTGGGGCGGCGAGGCAACCTGGACGCCGTCCGATCCGCATCAGCGCATCGACGCGGTCTTCGCCACGGACGGCGTCGAGGTCCTCGGCTGCGGAGTGCCCCACGGCCACCCCGGAGTGACCGACGCGGACCTGAGGGCGGCCACCGACCATCTGCCGGTCCTGGCGGCCGTACGCATCCCGGCGCCCTAGCATCCGACGGGAACCTCGGCCCCGGCAGACGACAGCCCCCGTCAGACCACGGCCCCCCGCCCCGGATCGCCGTCGTCCTCGTCGTCCGTGCGCATCCGCATCACCAGCGTCGCGCACCCGCCGAGGAAGCCGCCGATGCCCACGGTCGCCAGCCACCAGGTCATGTCCCAGCCGAGCACGACCGCGAGCAGCAGCAGGACCGGGCCGCCCAGCACGCCCAGCCAGGCGAACTTCGCCGTCGCGTCGGCCTCGGGCAGCGGTGGCGGCTCCGGCGGGACGAAGTGACCCTCGTCGTCCTCGTCGAAGTCGTCGTCGGACGGCTCGGGCAGCGAGTAGTCGCGCGGCCCGCCGACCCCGGGCGCGAAGGAGACCGAGCCGCCCAGCGGGGTCGCCGGCTTGTCCTTGGTGTCCGTCCTGTCCAGCGTGGCCTGCGGGGCCTGCGGTGCCTGGGCGGAGTCGTCGTCGCCGGCCGGCTCCGGCAGCGCCAGGTCCTCCACCGACCGGAACGGCTTGGCGCCCGGCGGGTCGGCCGGCTCCTCGCCGTACGCCGCCACGATCGCCTTCCAAGCCGCCTCCTCGTCGAAGGGGACGCTCTGCTCCTCCGGCTCGTCGCGCCCGTCCTCGCGGTCCGCGTCGTGCTCAGCCACCTGCCGTCGTCCCTTCCTTGCCGACACTGGGAGCGAGCCGGCCGATGAAGGCGAGGCTCTCCTCGAAGATCCGCTCCGCATCGTGGTCCAACGTCGCCACGTGGTAGCTCTGTTCCAGCAGCACCTCCCGCACGTCCAGCGAGGAGACCCGCGACAGGATCCGCGCCGAGTCCGCGGGCGGCACCACATGGTCCTGCGGGCTGTGCAGCAGCAACAGCGGCTGCGTGACCTGCGGCAGCTCCCCGTCGACCATCCGCAGGAAGTTCCGCAGCGAGTGCGCGCAGTGCAGCGGCACCTTGTCGTACCCCAGCTCGGCCACGCCCGGCTTGGCGATGTCGCTGGCGATGCCCTTCGTCGCCCGCACCAGATGCCGCACCACGGGCAGGGCGTGCGCGGCCACGCCGTGGACCTTGTTCGCCGGGTTCACGACGATCACCCCGCTGACGGCGTCCCCGTGCCGGGCCGCCAGCCGCAGCGCCAGCGCGCCGCCCATCGACAGGCCCGCGACGAACACCCGCGCGCACCGGTCCCGCAGCACACGCAGCTCACGGTCCACCTCCGCGTACCAGTCCTGCCAGCCGGTGACCGCCATGTCCTCCCAGCGGGTCCCGTGCCCGGGCAGCAGCGGGAGCGACACGGTCAGCCCGTGCTCGGCGAGGTGCTCCGCCCACGGGCGAAGCGACTGCGGGGAACCGGTGAAGCCGTGACAGAGGAGAACCCCGACCTCCCCGCCCTCATGGCGGTACGGCTCGGCTCCAGGAAGGACCGCCACTTCGGTCTCCTGTTCATGAGAGAGGCATGAGCAACGTCCAGGTGTGGGTTCACCGTACGCGACCGCACTGACACCGACCAGGGCCGTCGGGCTGTTCGGCGTCCTTGGGGTTAAGGTCTGATCGACACACATCAGGAGGCACTCGGTTGTTGTACGGCGCGATGAAGGTCACCGTCGGGGGTTCGCTGAAGCTCGTCTTCAGGCCCTGGGTGGAGGGCCTGGAGAACGTTCCAGCCGAGGGCCCGGCGATCCTGGCGAGCAATCACCTGTCGTTCTCCGACTCGTTCTTCCTGCCGGCGGTGCTCGACCGGAAGGTCACCTTCATCGCGAAGGCCGAGTACTTCACCACCCCCGGCGTGAAGGGCCGGCTGACCGCGGCGTTCTTCAAGGGCGTGGGCCAGCTGCCCGTGGACCGCTCCGGGGTGCGCGGCGCGGGCGAGGCCGCGATCAAGAGCGGTATCGAGGTGCTGGAGCGCGGTGAGCTGTTCGGGATCTACCCGGAGGGCACCCGCTCGCCCGACGGCCGTCTCTACCGGGGCAAGCCCGGCGGCCTCGCGCGTGTGGCGCTCGCCACAGGAGCGCCCGTGATCCCCGTCGCGATGATCGACACGGAGAAGATCCAGCCGCCGGGGAAGGTCGTCCCGAAGGTCATGCGGCCCGGCATCCGCATCGGCAAGCCGCTGGACTTCACCCGCTACCAGGGCATGGAGCACGACCGGTTCGTGCTGCGGGCGGTGACCGACGAGGTCATGTACGAGATCATGAAGCTCTCCGGCCAGGAGTACGTCGACATGTACGCGACCGCCGCCAAGCGGCAGATCGCCGAGGCGGCCAAGGCGGAGAAGGAGGCCAAGGCGGCGCTCGCCAAGGCCGAGAAGGAACAGGCGAAGAAGGAGAAGGACGCCTAGGCCGGACACGGCCTGGGCCGCACAGGGCCTGGGCAGCAACAGGGCCTGGACTGGGGCGGACACCGGGGGGCTGGGGGACGTGGCGGCACGCGAGAAAGTCATGCGCATGTCGGTCGAGCTGCCGCTGTGGCGTGCGCTCGCCGGCTACCGCGTCCTCACCATGCTGTACGCGGTCGGCCTGTTCGCCACCGCCTACGACCAGTTCGTACGCCCCTGGGTCGCGATCGCCTACTACGGCGTGCTGTGCGTGTGGACCCTCGCCACCCTCCCCAGGGTGGCCGGCGAAGCCCGCTGCACCCGCCGTTTCCTCGCCGTCGACCTCGCCGTCGCGCTCACCGGCATCCTCCTCACCCCGGTCGCCGACTCCCACCAGCGGATCATGGACGGCGGGCCGACCCTGCCGTCGATATGGACCGCCGGTTCCGTCCTCGCCTTCGCCGTCAAGGGCGGCTGGCGCTGGGCCGCGTACGCCTCCACCGCCGTCGCCGTGGTCAACCTGATCGAACGCGGCACCCCGGCCCGCGACACCGTCCACAACGTCATCCTCGTCTGGGTCGCCTCCATCGCCATCGGCTACGTCGTCGAGGTCGCCCGGGCCTCCGAACGCACCCTCGCCCGCGCCCTGGAGATCGAGGCCGCCAGCCGGGAAAGAGAACGCCTCGCCCGGGACATCCACGACAGCGTCCTCCAGGTCCTCGCCATGGTGCAGCGGCGCGGCGCCGTCATCGGCGGCGAGGCCGCCGAGCTGGGACGGCTCGCCGGCGAGCAGGAAGTGGCGCTGCGCACCCTGGTCTCCGGCGGACTGCGCCCCGTCTCCCGGGTCTTTGAGGACACCGCGCAAGGAGCGGTCGTACGCGTCGTGGAGGACCCGCCCGAGGGCGCCGACACCCCCGTCGACCTGCGCACCCTGCTCGCCCCCTACGCCGGGGCCCGGGTCAGCCTCGCCGAGCCCGGAGCCCCCGTGGAACTCGCGCCGCCCGCCGCGCGGGAACTCGCCGCCGCCGTCGGCGCCGCCCTCGACAACGTGCGCGTGCACGCCGGCGAGCAGGCACGCGCGTGGATCCTCGTCGAGGACGAACCCGACCGGGTCGTCGTGACCGTACGGGACGACGGGCCCGGCATCCCCGAGGGCCGGCTGGCGCAGGCCGAGCACGAGGGACGCCTCGGCGTGGCCCTGTCCATCCGCGGGCGGCTGCGCGACCTCGGCGGCAGCGCCGAGTGGATCTCCGTGCCCGGCCAGGGCACCGAGGTCGAACTGACGGTACCGAAGCACAGCACGACGACACGGGGGAAGGCGGAACAGCGGTGAGCGACAGCGCACAGCACGACAAGGGGCCCATCAAGGTCATGGTGGTCGACGACCACCCCATGTGGCGCGACGCGGTCGCCCGCGACCTCGCCGAGTCCGGGTTCGAGGTGGTCGCCACCGCCGGCGACGGCGAGCAGGCCGTACGCCGCGCCAAGGCCGCCGCACCCGATGTGCTGGTCCTCGACCTCAACCTGCCCGGCAAGCCCGGCGTGCAGGTGTGCAAGGAAGTGGTCGCCGACCGGCCCACCGTCCGCGTGCTGGTGCTGTCCGCCAGCGGAGAGCACGCCGACGTGCTGGAGGCCGTGAAGTCCGGCGCCACCGGCTACCTGGTGAAATCGGCGTCCACCGAGGAACTGCAGGACGCGGTGCGCCGCACCGCCGAGGGCGACGCCGTGTTCACGCCGGGCCTCGCCGGACTCGTCCTCGGCGAGTACCGCCGGCTCGCCGCCGAGCCCGCGCCCGCCGCAGGCGCCGGAGCCGAGGAGCCGGAGGCGCCCCGCCTCACCGACCGGGAGACCGAGGTGCTGCGCCTGGTCGCCAAGGGCCTCAGCTACAAGCAGATCGCCGAACGCCTCGTCATCTCCCACCGCACCGTCCAGAACCACGTCCAGAACACCCTCGGCAAGCTCCAGCTGCACAACCGTGTCGAACTGGTCCGCTACGCCATAGAGCGCGGCCTCGACGAGGAGTGACCCGACGCCCGCGCATCCGCGTGAGTCGGGAGCACCAGCGCCCCTCGTCCCGTCGGGGCGCGTCTTTCCGATCTTGCCGCATCGACCAGCGGTGCCTTCCTGCCGACCCGAGCGGGGTCATGGGGGTGCCCCCACGCCCGTCCAGGGCGGTGGGGAAATGCGTACCGGACCCCGCGACCCGCGGCAAGACCGGGAAGACGTGCCCTAGCGTGGGAGGAGCAGCCATGCTCTCGCGGAGGGACATCCCATGCGCGTCGGAGTACTGACCGGTGGCCGGGACTGCCCCGGCCTCAACGCCGTGGTGCGGGCCGTGGTCCGCAAGGGCGTCCAGCATTACGGCGACGAGTTCCTCGGCTTCGTCGACGGCTGGCGCGGCCCGCTCGACGGGGACACCGTGCCCCTGGACATCCGCGCCGTACGCGGCACACTGCCGCGCGGCGGCACCGTCCTCGGCACCTCCCGCACCCACCCCCTCGACCACCCCGACGGTGTCCGACGCATCCGCGAGAACCTCGCCGAGCACGACCTCGACGCGCTGATCACGGTCGGCGGACGCGACACCCTCGGCACGGCCGCGCGGCTCGCCGACGAGCACGGGCTGCCGATAGTCGGCGTGCCGAAGACCATAGACAACGACCTGTGGGGCACCGACTGCACCATCGGCCACGACACCGCCGTCGGCGTCGCCACCAGCGCCATCGACCGGCTGCACACCACCGCCGAGTCCCACAAACGGGTCCTCGTCGTCGAGGTGATGGGCGGCGACACCGGCTGGATCGCCCTGCGGGCCGGGCTGGCCGGTGGCGCCAACGTCGTCCTCGTCCCCGAGCAGCCCTTCGACGTCGAGCAGGTCTGCGCCTGGGTCACCTCCCGCTTCCGGGCGTCGTACGCCCCGATCGTGGTCGTCGCCGACGGGGCCCGCCCGGCGGACGGCTCGATGCGGCTGGGGGGCTCCGGGGTACGGCTGTCGGGGGTGGGGGAGTGGCTCGCCCGGGAGATCGAACAGCGCTCCGGCAAGGAGGCCCGCACGACCGTCCTCGGCCATCTTCAGCGGGGCGGCACGCCCAGCCCCTTCGACCGCTGGCTCGCCACCCGGTTCGGCCTGCACGCCATCGACGCCGTGCACGACCGCGACTTCGGCAGGACGGTCGCCCTGCGCGGCAACGACGTCATCCGCATCCCGATCGCCGAGGCCACGTCCCGCGTCAAGCGGGTCTCGCCCGAGCTGTACGCGGAGGCGGGGGTGTTCTTCGGCTGAGGCCCGGACCGTGCCGGGGCTCCCGGACCCCGCCCGGCGCCGTGCGTCCCGGCCCGCGGGCCCTCCGGCCGGGACGCCGGGACCTTCGGCCGACCGGCGGGGCCCCGGGCCCGGTCGTATATTCGCCCCGTAGCCGACCGGACGGGGAGCGCCCATGGAGATCCTGGCCTTCGGTGTGCAGGCCGACGAGAAGCCGATGCTGGAGAAGGCGTTCGCCGGCCACCACGGCATCCGCTGCCTGGACATGTTCCTCAACGAGGACACCGCGCCCATCGCCGTGGGCCACGAGGTGATCTCCTCCAGCGTCAACGCCGACCTCGGCAGCAACGTCCTGAAGATGCTCGCCTCCGGCGGCACCCGGATGATCGCCCAGCGCTCCACCGGCTTCAACAACATCGACCTGGCCGTCGCGGAACGCCTCGGCCTGACCGTCGCCCGCGTGTCGTACTACTCGCCGTACTCGGTCGCCGAGTTCGCCTGGACCCTCGCCATGGCGGTCAACCGGCGCATCGTCCGCGCCTCCACCCGCACCCGTGACTTCGACTTCCGCCTCGACGGGCTGATGGGCCGCGACATGCACGGCCGCACCGCGGGCGTCCTCGGCACCGGCAAGATCGGCGAGGCGTTCGCGCGTATCGCGCACGGCTTCGGCATGCGGCTGCTCGGCTGGGACATCGCCGAGAACCCGGCCTGCGTGAACCTCGGCATGGAGTACGTGTCCAAGGAGCGGCTGCTCGCCGAGTCCGACCTGATCACCCTGCATGTGCCGCTGCTGCCCGCCACCCAGCACCTCATCGACGCCGCCGCGCTGAAGTCGATGAAGGACGACGCGATCCTGGTCAACTCCAGTCGCGGCGGCCTCATCGACACCGCCGCCCTCGTCGACGAGCTGCGCGCGGGCCGCTTCACCGGCGTCGGCCTCGATGTGTACGAGGCCGAGGCGGGCCTGTTCTTCCTCGACAAGTCCCTCCAGGCCATCGAGGACGACACACTGGCCCGCCTGGTCACCTTCCCGAACGTGCTGGTCACCTCGCACCAGGCGTACTACACCGAGGACGCCGTCACGCAGATCGTCCAGACCACCCTGGGCAATGTCCAGGACTACTTCGCGGGCCGCCGCTCGGAGAACGTGCTGGTGCCCCGCAGCTGACCGATCAGCTCCCGCACGATCGCCGCGCCGTTCAGCGTGAGCACCGACTCCGGGTGGAACTGCACGCCCGCGAACCCGGCGCCGCGCAGCGCGTGCACCTCGCCCGTGGCGCCGCGGCTCACGTCGATGCCGTGCGCGGCCAGCTCCACGGCCGCATCGTCGTCGCAGCGGGCGACGAAGCTGTTGTAGAAGCCGACGGTCTCGGCACGCCCGAACAGGTCGATCACCGTCTGCGCCCCCTGGTACGGCACCTCCTTGCGGACGATGTCCAGCCCCAGCTCGGCCGCGATCAGCTCGTGCCCGAGGCACACCCCGAGCACCCCGTGCCGGTTCTTTGCGAGCACCGCCCGGGTCACGTCGCGCAGCAGACGCATCTTCGGGTCGTCCTCGTCCGACGGGTCGCCGGGGCCGGGGCCGAGCACGACCGGTCCGTCGTGCGCGAGGACGCTCCCGCGCAGCCCCGGCTCGTCGTACCGCCGTACGGTCACCTCCAGCCCGCCCGCGCGCAGCAGGTGCGCGAGCATCGCCGTGAAGGTGTCCTCCCCGTCGACGACCAGCGCATGCCCGTCCAGGGCCTGGGAACGCTCCTGCATCCGCAGCCAGAACGGCGCGAGCGAGGAGCGGCGCCCGTCGAGCGCGGCCCGCACCCGCGGGTCGTCGGCGAGCCGTACGCGCGCGTGCTCCGCGCGGGGCCGCGACGGCCGTACGACACCCAGGGCCGCGAGCACGCCCGCCGCCTTCGCGTGGGTCTCCGCCACCTCGCTCTCCGGGTCGGAGCCCCGCACCAGCGTCGCGCCGACCGGCACCCGCAGCCGTCCGTCGGCGTCGATGTCGGCGGTGCGGATCAGGATGGGGGAGTCCAGGGTCTGCGCGCCGCCCGTGTCCCGGCCGAGCAGGGCCAGCGCCCCCGCGTAGTAGCCGCGCCCGCCGGATTCGTGCCGCTCGATCACCCGGCACGCGTTCTGCACGGGCGAGCCGGTGACGGTCGCCGCGAACAGGGTCTCCCGCAGCACGTCCCGCGCGTCCAGCGAGGACTTCCCGCGCAGCTCGTACTCGGTGTGCGCGAGGTGCGCCATCTCCTTCAGCCGGGGGCCGACGACGACACCGCCCATGTCGCCGACGGTGCACATCATCTTCAGCTCCTCGTCGACCACCATCGACAGCTCCTCGATCTCCTTGCCGTCGGCGAGGAAGCGCAGCAGATGTTCAGGGGTGGGCCCCTCGGCGGGATAGCGGTAGGTGCCGCTGATCGGGTTCATCACGACCGTGCCGCCGGACATCCGCACATGCACCTCGGGACTCGCCCCGACGAGCGTGCGGTCCCCGGTGTGCACGACGAACGTCCAGTACGCGCCCCGCTCGCCCTCCAGCAGCCGCCGGAACAGCGCGAGGGCGTAGGCGCGGGAGAACCCCGGGACCCGGCCCTCGTACGTGCGCCTGATCACGAAGTTGGCGCCCTCGCCCCGCCCGATCTCCTCACGCAGGACGCGCCCGACGGTCCCGGCGTACTCCTCGTCGCTCACATCGAAGCCGCCGCCCCGCACCCGCACCTCGTGTCCGGGCAGCCGCTCCACCACCTCGTCGAGCGGGAAGACGTACGACTCCTGCGGTACCAGCACCGCGAGCGGGGTGCCGTCGTCGCGGACGTCGAAGCCGCGCTCCCTGATCTGCCGGAA
The DNA here is from genome assembly GCF_023072675.1 of Streptomyces sp. XM83C. Taxonomy (GTDB): domain Bacteria; phylum Actinomycetota; class Actinomycetes; order Streptomycetales; family Streptomycetaceae; genus Streptomyces; species Streptomyces thermocoprophilus. The sequence continues at coordinate 32,753 of NZ_JALLGL010000014.1, read as the reverse complement.
CGGCACCAGCGCAAGGCACCGGTCGGGCAGGTCGGCGAGCCGCTCGCGCTCGCTCACCGGGCCGAGCAGCAGCTCCACCGTGTCCTCGTCGTGGCCCGGCGTGCGGCGGCGCAGCAGGGCGAAGGGGCGGGGGTCGTCCAGCAGGGCGAGCAGATCGGGCTGGGTCATGGGTCCGTGTCCTTCTCGTGGGAGGAACGGCCCGGCCCCTGGAACGCCGAAGGCCGCCCCTCGGGCGGCCTTCGCGAAGTCGGTGCGTACGCGCGTCAGTGGGCCGCCGGAGAAGCGGTCCACCACCAGTTCTGGTTCCTGAGCGCGAACATGCGGGCCACCCTACCCGACGCAGCCGCACCCGCGAAGGGCATACGATCACCGCCTGTTCTTCATGGCATGTCCCACTCGACTTCGCGAAAGGACGTTATGGGACGCATACGGGGATCCAGGCTGCTGGCCTGGGTCGCGGCCGGCGCGGCGCTGCTCACGGCTCTGACGGCGCAGCCCGCCACGGCCGCGGAGTCGCCGACGATGACGAAGCTCTCGCTCGGCGCCGACCGCTTCAAACTGACCGACACCAGCTTCGTGTCGGCCACGAACAAGCTCTACAACGACCACCTCACCAAGCACGTCGACCTCACGGACGTCGTCACCACGAACTTCACGACCAACTCGTCCGGGGCGGCCGACAGCTGGATGAACCTGCGGTCCATGCGCTCCTGCACCGGCACCGAGACCAAGGCGCTGCCCCCGGTGGGCACCAAGAACGCCTGGTGCTGGTCGAGCGCGCACACCGACGACACCACCCCGCACTGGTGGCCGCAGGGCATGAGCACCACCGGCACCGCCGACGGCGGCGACGGCGCGATCCAGGACCGCCGGGTCGCGGCGGTCGCCTGGCACTACCGGACTCTCAGCGGCGAGACCTCGGCGGGCTGCAAGACCAACAACCTGCTGAAGCTGACCTTCCTCGACCGGGACACCCTCAAGTACCGGCACGTCCTGCTGGTGGAGCCCACCGGCTCGGGCAGCGGCTTCAAGTACGTCACCGGGCACGGCGGCGGCATCGTCTGGTACGCGAACTACATCTACGTCACGGACACCGCGCACGGCATCCGGGTCTTCGACATCAACAAGATGGCCAAGGTGGACACCTACGGCTCGGGCGTCAGCACCTACGGCATCTCCGGCGGCCGGTCCAGTGCCTGCGGCTACCCGTACGTGCTGCCGGAGGTGCACTACTACAAGCAGGCGGGCACCCCGTCCGACTGCTCCGGCAACAGCATCGACCCCGACCGGCTGTGCTTCTCGTGGCTGTCCCTGGACAAGACCGGCGGCGGCCCCTACAAGCTGGTCGCCGGCGAGTGGCACGGCTATGTCGACGGCGGCCGGGTGGTGCGCTACCAGCTCAACCCGACCAGCGCCTCCTCCTATCCGGGCCTGCTCAACATGTCCGGCGGGAGGACCGTGATCCAGGACGCGTACGCCGCCTCCCGCTACCGTGGGCTTCAGGGGGGCATGACCTGGACCGACGCCCAGGGCGTGCTGCACTTCGGCTTCCACAAGGGCTGCGGCACCAAGCCCGGCGTGTACTCGCACACCTGGGTCGGTGACACGCGCGCCGGCACCAGCTGCGCGGCCGGCGGCAACTGGGCGGCGGGCCCGCCGCAGGCCCTGAGCCACTGGCCCAGGCTCGGCACGCAGACCGTGGACGAGCTGTGGGGGCTGACCGAGGGCATCTGCGCGGGCAGCACCCTGCGGTCGCAGCACAGCGAGTTCAAGGCCGTACCGGAGAGCGAGACCACGGACGCCTGCCGGCACCACACCGGCGCCGGCAACCTGTCCCTCCGCACGGTCTTCACCGTCGGCTTCAGCGACCCGGCGGTGCAGAACCTGCACTGACACCGGGCACGGCGAAATGGGCGGGGCTCGTCTTGCGATGAGCCCCGCTTGTCTCATCTGTTGAGCCACGGCATGGACGGCCGCAACGGCCGCGTAATGTTGTGGGGGTGACCGTGAACGCTAAGACCAGCCTCGGCGCTGGCAACACCTGGCGAAACCTGCCCGCGGCGCAGCAGCCCGAGTACCCCGACCCCGAGGCTCTGCGCGCAGTGATCGCGGACCTCGAGTCGTATCCGCCGCTCGTCTTCGCGGGCGAGTGCGACCAGCTGCGTGCCCGGATGGCGGCCGTCGCCAAGGGAGAGGCGTTCCTCCTCCAGGGCGGCGACTGCGCCGAGGCCTTCGACGCGGTGTCCGCGGACCACATCCGCAACAAGCTGAAGACGCTGCTCCAGATGGGCGCCGTGCTCACGTACGCCGCGTCCGTGCCCGTCGTGAAGGTGGGCCGGATCGCCGGTCAGTACTCCAAGCCGCGCTCCAAGCCGACCGAGACCCGTGACGGTGTGACCCTGCCGGTCTACCGGGGCGACTCGGTCAACGGCTTCGAGTTCACCGAGGCCTCCCGCATCCCGGACCCGGAGCGGCTGAAGCGCATGTACCACGCGTCGGCCTCGACGCTGAACCTGGTGCGCGCCTTCACCACCGGCGGCTACGCCGATCTGCGGCAGGTGCACGCCTGGAACCAGGACTTCGTGAAGTCGTCCCCGTCGGGCCAGCGCTACGAGCAGCTCGCGCGGGAGATCGACAACGCGCTGAACTTCATGCACGCCTGCGGGGTGGACCCGGAGGAGTTCAAGACCGTCGAGTTCTTCTCCTCGCACGAGGCGCTGCTGCTCGACTACGAGACGGCGCTGACCCGCGTCGACTCGCGCACCGGGCAGCTGTACGACGTCTCGGCGCACATGGTGTGGATCGGTGAGCGCACCCGGCAGCTGGACCACGCGCACATCGAGTTCGCGTCGAAGATCCGCAACCCGATCGGCATCAAGCTCGGCCCGTCCACGACGGCCGAGGAGGCGCTGCGGTACATCGAGCGTCTCGACCCCGAGCGGGAGCCGGGCCGGCTGACCTTCATCGTGCGGATGGGCGCGGACAAGATCCGCGACAAGCTGCCCGAGCTGGTCGAGAAGGTCACCGCCTCCGGTGCCACCGTGGCGTGGGTGACCGACCCGATGCACGGCAACACCTTCGAGGCGGCCTCCGGTCACAAGACGCGCCGTTTCGACGATGTGCTCGACGAGGTCAAGGGGTTCTTCGAGGTGCACAAGTCGCTCGGTACGCACCCCGGCGGCATCCACGTGGAGCTGACCGGCGACGACGTCACCGAGTGCGTGGGCGGCGGCGACGAGATCTTCGTCGACGACCTGCACCAGCGGTACGAGACCGCCTGCGACCCGCGGCTCAACCGCAGCCAGTCGCTGGACCTGGCGTTCCTGGTCGCGGAGATGTACCGGGACCAGTGACCTTTCCGCCGTTCCACGGCGACTTTCGGCCACTTGATGGGGCGCGGATCACACCCGATCCGCGCCCCGCGCCACTTTTGCGACCGCACATCTATGGGTAAGGTTAGGTTTGCCTCACCGATCAACGGGGACGGCACCAGACATTCGATCCCCGGCGGGAGGTGATCCGCGTGTACGTGTGCTCTTGCTTCGGCGTCACCGAGCAGCAGGTCAAGCAGCACGCGGAGAACGGCGCCTGCACGCCCCGCCGGATCGCCTCCGCCTGCAAGGCCGGCACGGACTGCGGTTCGTGCGTCCGCCGTATCCAGGCCCTGCTGGGCCGTGGTGTCTGCCCCCGGCGTGAGCTGGCCGACGAGGGCAAGCCGGTCCTCGCCTCCCTGGAGGCGCCGGAGCGCCTGGACGAGGCGGCGTAGGCCCGTAGGCCCCGTACGGCCCCTTCGGGCCCTTGGGGTGCCCGCGCGGCTCCCGGCGGCTCCCTGTGGCTCCGTGGATCTCGCCCCCGTCGTACGAGGGCTGTGTCGGGTGGTGCGCCGGCTCTGTCAGCTCTCCGGCTGCTCGATCAGCTGGGCCAGATACAGCGCCTCGCCGAGCTTCTCCAGCAGCTCCAGCTGGGTGTCGAGGTAGTCGATGTGGTGCTCCTCGTCCGCGAGGATGTCCTCGAAGATGTTCGCGGACGTGATGTCGCCCTTCTCGCGCATGACCTTGATGCCGCGCCGGAGGCGGTCGATCGCCTCCACCTCGATCTGCCGGTCCGCCTCGAACATCTCCTTCACCGTCTGCCCGACGCGTACGTGGAACAGGCGCTGGTAGTTCGGCAGCCCCTCCAGGAACAGGATCCGGTCGGTGAGCACCTCCGCGTGCTTCATCTCGTCGAACGACTCGTGCCGCGTGTATTTCGCGAGCTTCGTCCAGCCGAAGTTCTCCTGCATCTTGGCGTGCAGGAAGTACTGGTTGATGGCGGTCAGCTCGCCGGTCAGCTGCTCGTTGAGGAACTCGATGACCTCGGGGTCGCCCTGCATCGCGCCTGGCTCCTTCCACGGAGGGGACGGGGGAGGGGTTGCGGCCGAATGATTGCACCGGTGAGAGAAGATCGTCCAGTAAGTGCGCACTTAGTAAGTAAGTGCATGCTTAGTGTCAGATGTCCGGTTGGGTGGGGTGCCTGGTCCTGTGCACTGCTCCGGGTCTGTCAGGATGGAGTCATGGGTCAGCCGGTGGAGAGCGAGAGCGGAGAAGCAGCACGGTCCGAGCTTCCGCCGGGGCAGCGAGTGCAGAAGGGCTGGCCGGTCACCCACTACGGGCCGGTGCCCAAGTTCCGGCCGGAGCGCTGGGACTTCCGGGTCTTCGGGGCCACCGCCGACGGCGAGAAGCACTCGTGGACGCACGAGGAGTTCACGGCCCTGCCGCACACCACCGTCGTCGCCGATCTGCACTGCGTGACGAAGTTCAGCATGCTCGGCGCCGAGTGGGAGGGCATCCCCGCCCGGGCCGTCCTCGACATCGCCCCGCCCGCCCCCGACGTCACCCATGTGATGGTGTGGGCGGAGTACGGCTTCAGCTCCAATCTGCGGCTGTCCGACTTCACCGCCGAGCACACCCTGTTCGCCACCCACAAGGACGGCGAGCTGCTGACCGCCGAGCACGGCTTCCCGCTGCGCCTGATCGTCCCCCATCTGTACGCCTGGAAAGGACCCAAATGGGTCCGCGGCGTGGAGTACATGACCGCCGACCGGCGCGGCTTCTGGGAGGAGCGCGGCTACCACAACATCGGCGACCCCTGGAAGGAACAGCGGTACTCCTACCAGGAAGAGCCCGGGGACGGCCCCGAGCTCTGAGTCCCGCGCCGGCCCGCGGTGTCAGTGGTGGTACCGGTGCACCACCGCGTGCCCCTTGCCGCGGCCGATCATCCACTTGTTGACCGGCGTGGTCACCAGGAACGCGATCGTCAGCGAGGCCGCGAGCGCGCCCCAGAACAGCGCGTCGCCGAGCTGGGCGTCCATCGCGTCCGGCCACAGCGCGATCACGCCGTTGTCGATCAGCTCCATCACGGCGATCGACAGGGTGTCCGCCGCCAGCGCCACCCGCACGGCGGCGCGGAAGCCCACGCCGGCCTCGGTCACGCCGCGCAGGGTGAGCGAGTAGCCGAAGAGGAACGCCAGCGCGATGGCCAGCACCATCGTGGGGACGTTGCCCCAGCCGAGCCAGGTGCCGATCACCAGGCCGAGCACCTCACCGATGGCGCAGCCGGTGAGGCAGTGCAGCGTGGCCTGCGCCGCCACGGCCCAGGAGGCGGGGGCGGTGCCGGAGGTGCGGTGGTGTCGGTGGTGCTCGGGGCCGGTGTGCCCGGCGTGGGCGGCGTGGGTCTCGTGGGCGGCGTGCCGGTGTGCCGTGTGCGCCTCGTGCTGCATGACTGCCCCCGATGTCGGATCACGGTTCCTGCATCGAGTGGAACCACATACCCCACCGGGGTATTCCCGTGCGGGTCGGCCCCTTACGGACCCGGCCCCGGACCGGAGTGAGGACGCCCTCCCCGGGCCGCTCCCGGAGCGGCGTCAGGGCCCTCCCCGGGCCGCTCCCCGAACCGGCGTCAGGGCCCGCCGCCCCGGACCGGCTACCCGTCGCGCAGCTTCTTCAGCCGTTCCACGTCCGCCGCGTGCCCCTCCTTGCCGCCCGGCGTCTCGATCACCAGCGGGACACCGGCCGTCGCCGGGTGCGTCATCAGCGCGCGGAACGGCTCCTCGCCGATGTGTCCCGCGCCGATGTTCTCGTGCCGGTCCTTGTGCGCCCCGGCCACGTCCTTGGAGTCGTTGGCGTGGATCAGCCTCAGCCGGCCCTCACCGACCGTCTCCACCAGCAGATCCAGTGTCTGACGCATGCCGTGCGGCCCGGTCAGGTCGTGCCCGGCGGCGAAGATGTGGCAGGTGTCCAGGCACACGCCGAGCCGGGGATGGGCGTCCAGCATTTCGAAGTACGGCCCGAAGTCCCAGGTCCGCGAGCACAGCGAGGCGCCCTGCCCGGCGGTGGACTCCAGCAGCAGATACGGGTCGTCGTCGTGGGTCAGCTCGTCCAGCAGCGGCAGCAGATGCTCCCGTACCTGCTTCAGCGCCACCGCGCGGTCCCGGCCGCCCGTCGCACTTCCGGTGTGCATCACCACGCCCAGCGCGCCGATCTCCCGGCCGCGCCGCAGCGAGTGCCGCAGCGACTCCACCGACCGCTCCACCGTCGCCTCGGTGTGCGATCCGAAGTTGATCAGATACGGCGCGTGCACATACACCGGCAGCGACTCCGCCGCGCACGCCGCGCGGAACGCCTCGTCCTGCCGGGGGTTCCCGGCCGGGGTGGCCCAGCCGCGCGGATTGGCCACGAAGACCTGCACGGCCTCCGCCCGCAGATCACGGGCGTACGGCAGTCCCACGCTGTGCAGTCCGCCCGCGACGGGGACATGGGCGCCGACGGGATTGCGAGGGAGGGGGCGATGCGCGAGGTCAGCAGATGTCACCCGTTCAGCCTGCCACGCGGTCCGGGCTGCCCCGGCACCGCGGGCGGGCTGGAAACGGTGGTGTGCGTCACCGGATGGTGATCTTGATGGTGGAGCCCTTCGGTGCCCGCTCGCCGCCCTTCACGGACTGCTTCTTCACCGTGTCGCCGAACAGGCCCAGCAGACCCCGGTCCTCGTCGACCTCGAACCCGGCCGCCTTCAGCTTCTCCTTGGCCTCGGACACGCTGTCGCCGACCACGTCCGGGACCACCACCATCTCCGGGCCCTTCGACAGCGTCAGCGTCACCGTGTCGCCCTCGGCGGCCTCGCTGCCGCTCTCCGGCGTCTGCGCGGCGACCTTCCCCGCGTCGTGCTCGGAGTTCACCCGCTCGTCGGCCACCACGACGTTCAGCCCGGCGGCCTCCAGATCGCTCCTGGCCTCGGCCAGGTCCTCGCCCGTGACATCCGGCACGTCCACCGGGCTGCCCTTGCTGACGACCAGCGCGATCGCCGAGTCCGCGTGCCGCTCCGTACCGGCCGACGGGTTCGTGGAGATCACGAAGCCCTTCGGGACGTCGTCGCTGAACTCCCGCGTGACCATGCCCGGTTCGAGACCGCTGTCCTTGAGCACGGACCGCGCCTTCTCCAGCCGGTAGCCCTTCAGATCGGGCACCTTCACCGTCTCCGGGCCGCGCGACACGGTCAGCGTCACCCTGCCGTTGCCGCGGATGCGCTCACCCGGCGCAGGGTCCGTGCTGATCACGGTGCCCCGCTTCACGGTGTCGCTGTACGCCCGCCGCACGGACACGTCCAGCCCGGCCTTCTCCAGCTCCGAACGGGCCTGCGCCTCCGTCTTCGCCAGCAGCGGAGGCACCTTCGTGAACTGGCCCGAGTTGATGTACCAGACGCCCCCGCCCAGGCCGAGCACCACCAGCACCGCGACGACGATCGCCCAGACCCGCTGCCGCGGGCTCACCTGACGGCGCCGCGGCAAAACCGGCGGCGCCTCCAGCCGGCTCGTCCGGTGGAACTCCTCCCGCCCGGCCCCGTCGCCCTCGTCCTCGTTCACCGGCAGCGGCCTGGGCACGGCCGGCGCACGCGGGATGACACTCGTACGGTCGTCCGCGTTGTCGTGCTCCACGGCACGCGCCTGCGGCGGTACGGCGTCCAGCTGCTCCTCGGTGAGACCGGCGCGCGCCTCACGGGCCTGCGCCAGCAGCGCCACCGCGTCGTGCGGCCGGACCTCCGCCGTACGCGCCGTCGCCGACGCCACCAGCTCGTCCAGCGCGAACGCCAGCCCCGGCACGAGGGCCGACGGCGGCGGCACGTCCTCGTGCAGATGCTTGTACAGCACCGTCGCGGGCGACTCCGCGTCGTGCGGCTTCTCACCGGTCAGCATCTCGTACAGCACGACACCGCACGCGTACACGTCCACGCGGGGATCGGCCACGCCGTGCTCGATCTGCTCCGGCGCCAGATAGGCGACCGTGCCGAGGACCGCCCCGGTGGTGTCCGTGACCGTGTCCACGGCCCGCACCAGACCGAAGTCGGCGACCTTGACCCGCCCGTCGTCCCCTATCAGGACGTTCTCCGGCTTCATGTCGCGGTGCACGAACCCGGCCCGGTGCGCGGCGCCCAGCGCGGCCAGCACCGGCTCCAGGATGTCCAGCGCGGCCCGCGGTTGCAGCGCCCCGCGCTCGCGCAGCACGTCCCGCAGCGTGCACCCGGCGATGTACTCCATCGCCAGATACACGTACGACCCGTCGGTGCCCTGATCGAAGACCTGGACGACATTGGGGTGGTCGAGCCGCGCGACCGACTTCGCCTCACGGATGAACCGCTCCACGAACGTGCCGTCCGACGCGAGCGCGGGGTGCATCACCTTCAACGCGAGCACGCGGTCCAGGCGGGTGTCCACGGCCCGGTAGACCGTGGCCATCCCGCCGACCGCGATCCGCGCGTCCACGCGGTAACGACCGTCGAGCACCTGCCCGACGAGAGGGTCCTGAAGGGTCGTGTCCACGCACGCGAGTCTACGAGCCACCACCGTCGCCCCTGCCCACCCGACAAGATCGCACCCCGACTGCAGCCGACCTGTGACGTCCCGGGCAACCCGGAGACACAGGCTCCCCCGACAGCGGCAACGCGGTGCGCCTGCGGCCGGTCGTGCGCCGGGGCGGTGTGCCCGCCCCGGCGGGCGGCACCCCGCAGGCACCCCCCGTCCGTCAGAACGCCGGCCGCTCCGGATCCAGCCGAGCCACCCCCTCCACCGGCGACGACGCCCGCGCGAAGTGCCGCCGCGGAATCCGCCCCGCCCGGTACGCCAACCGCCCCGCCTCCACGGCATGCCGCATCGCGTCGGCCATCAGCACCGGCTCCTGCGCCCGCGTCACCGCACTGGCCAGCATCACCCCCGCACACCCCAGCTCCATCGCCAGCGCCGCGTCCGACGCGGTCCCCGCGCCGGCGTCCAGAATCACCGGCACACGCGCGTTCTCCACGATCAGCTCGAAGTTGTGCGGGTTGCGGATGCCGAGCCCGGACCCGATCGGCGAGCCCAGCGGCATGACCGCCGCACAGCCGACGTCCTCCAGCTTCCGCGCCAGCACCGGATCGTCGTTCGTGTACGGCAGCACCGTGAACCCGTCGTCCACCAGCGTCTCCGCCGCGTCGAGCAGCTCCACCGGGTCCGGCAGCAGCGTCCGCTCGTCGGCGATGACCTCCAGTTTGATCAGGTCCGTACCGAGCGCCTCCCGTGCCAGCCGCGCCGTCAGCACGGCCTCGCCGGCGGTGAAGCAGCCCGCCGTGTTCGGCAGGACGCGGATGCCGAGCCGGTCCAGCACCGACAGCACCGAACCCCGCACCGAGGGGTCCACGCGCCGCATCGCGACGGTCGTCAGCTCCGTGCCGGAGGCGACCAGCGCCCGCTCCAGCACCTCCAGGCTGGGCGCCCCGCCCGTGCCCATGATCAGGCGGGACGAGAACGCCGTACCGCCGATGACGAGGGGATCGTCCGCCATGGTCAGCCTCCCTGGACGGCGGTGAGGACCTCGACACGGTCGCCGTCGGCGAGCGCGGTCACCGGCCACTGCGTGCGGGGCACGACCGTCTCGTTGAGCGCGGCGGCCACCCCGGAGGGCGCGGCGGTCAGGGAACGCACGACGGTGTCGAGCGCGGTGCCGGGCGCGAACTCCCGCGGCTCGCCGTTGACGGTGATGTTCATGCGGGCTGCTCCTGGAGAGCGGCGGCACCGAACCGCCGCGGGGTGAACGGGCGGGCCACGTCCGGGAGTTCCCCGGTCGTCAGCGCGTGCGCCAGGGCGTCGCCGGTGACGGGCGTGAGCAGGACGCCGTTGCGGTGGTGGCCGGTGGCGAGCAGCAGCCCGTCCAGGCCGGTCGGGCCGAGCAGGGGCGCGTTGTCGGGGGAGCCGGGCCGCAGCCCGGCCTGTGTCTCGGTGAGGGGAAGCTCGGTGAGTCCGGGCACCAGCTCGTGCGCGTCGCGCAGGAGTTCGTACACTCCGCCCGCGGTGACGGTGGTGTCGAAGCCGAGTTCCTCACTGGTCGCGCCGATGACCAGTTCGCCGTTCTCCCGCGGCACCAGGTAGACATGGCTGCCGCGTACGACGGCCCGCACGGTGCGGCTGAGGAACGGCCCGTACCGCTGCGGCATCGTCAGCCGCAGCACCTGGCCCTTGACCGGCCGTACCGGCGGCAGCACCTCCGTCGGCACGCCGGCCAGCCGTCCGCTGAGGCTGCCGGCCGCGAGCACCGTCTGCCCGGCGCCGAGGGCGTTCCCCGCGCGCGTGACGACTCCCGTCGCCCGGTCCCCGTCCAGGGTGAGCCGTTCGGCCCACTCCCGGCGGAAGGCCACACCGGCCCGCTCGCACGCGGTGACCAGGGCCGCAGCGAGCCGCCGCGGGTCGATCTGGTGGTCGCCGTCCACCCGCAGCCCGCCCCGCACGCCGGGCGCCAGCATCGGCTCCAGCCGACGGCACTCCCGCCCGGTCAGCCACTCGGAGTCCAGCCCCGACCGCTGGTGCAGGGCGTGCAGTTCCCGCAGGTGGGCGCGGTCGTCGGCGTCGAGTGCCACCGCGAGGGTGCCGCACCGGCGGTAGCCGAGGTCGTGCCCGGTGGCCTCGGTCAGCTCGGCCGCGAAGGCGGGGTAGCGCTCGGCGGAGGCCAGGTTCAGGCCGAGCAGGGTCTGCTCGCCGTGGTGCAGTTCCGTGACGGCGGCCAGCATCCCGGCCGCCACCTGAGCGGCGCCGCCGCCGGGCTCCGGGTCGACGACCGTGGTGGAAAGGCCGCGTTGCGCGGCCCGCCAGGCCGTGACCAGGCCGATGATCCCGCCCCCGACGACGAGGACGTCTGACGTACGCGTGGGCGACATGGGCGTCCAGCCCCTCCCTTCGCCGGCATGACCCGGATCAGGTTCGTACGGTCGGAGGCCGCCAGCCTCCCTCTCAGCCCGGTGCGTCCGGGCTCCCGCGAGTGCTTTACGGTGGCCACCCTAACCGTCCCGTCTCCGCCCGTGTAAGGGAGCCTCGGCCATGGCCCGTTCGCTCGACGGACTCGTCCTCGCGCCCGTCGCCGACCAGGCCGCAGGCCAGGTCGGCACCGACACCCGGTTCGCGTACCACGAGCGGGACGGGGTGATCTGGGCCGAGTACGCGGGCGGTGACGTCGTGCGCGGGCACCTCGTGGGTATGCGGCACGAGGACCGGCTGGACTTCCGGTACGTGCAGCTCAGGACCGACGGCACGACCGCCTCCGGGCACTGTGTGTCGGACGTCGTGGAGCTGCCCGACGGGCGGGTCCGGCTGGAGGAGAGGTGGCAGTGGGAGTCGGCGGAGGGCAGCGGCACCAGCGTGGTGGAACAGGTCGCCGAGCCGGGGCCCTGAAGTGACGGCGGGTCACATGTCTAAGGTGATCGGGTGAGCGAGCAGACACGGGAAGAGGCCGTACGGCGGGGCGGGACGCGACGCGTGGTGATGGTCGGCGCGGGCATGGCCGGGGTGCAGACCGCCGTCGCCCTGCGCGAACAGGGCTTCACCGGCACGGTGACCGTCATCGGCGCCGAACCCCACCAGCCCTACGACCGGCCCCCGCTGTCCAAGGCCGTCCTGCTCGGCACCGCCGAGGGCTCCGCCTTCGACGTCGACTTCGACGGCCTCGGCATCGACCTGCTGCTCGGCCGCGAGGTCACCGGCCTGCGCCCCGCCGACCACGAGGTGGACACCGAGGCCGGGCCCGTCCCGTACGACGTGCTGGTCCTCGCCACCGGTGCCGAACCGGCGCGGCTGCCCGGCGCCGACGGCATCCCCGGCGTGCATCTGCTGCGCACCCTGGACGACGCCGAGCGGCTGCGGCCGGTGCTGGCACGGCAGCACGACGTCGTGGTGGTCGGCGCCGGCTGGATCGGCGCCGAGTTCGCCACCGCCGCCCGCGAGGCGGGCTGCGCCGTCACCGTCGTCGAGGCGGCCGGCCGCCCCCTCGCCGAGGCGCTGCCCGCCGAGGTCACCGCCCCCATGACCGCCTGGTACGCCGACAGCGGCGCCGTCCTGCGCACCCACGCGCGCGTGGAGCGAGTCGAGCCCGGCGCGGTGGTGCTGGACGACGGCACGCGCGTGCCGGCCGGCGCGGTCGTCGTCGGCATCGGCGCCCGCCCGGCCACCGGTTGGCTGACCGGCTCCGGCGTCGCGCTGGGCGCGCAGGGCGAGGTCCTCGCCGACGACATGCTGCGGACCTCCGTGCCCGACGTGTACGCCGTCGGTGACTGTGCCTCCTTCCCGTCCGCGCGTTACGGCGAGCGGCTGCTCGTCCACCACTGGGACAACGCGCTTCAGGGACCGCGCACCGTCGCCGCGAACATCGTCGGCGCGGACGGCGCGGCGCCGCCCGCCGTGTACGACCCGGTGCCGTACTTCTGGTCGGAGCAGTTCGGCCGGTTCGTCCAGTACGCCGGTCACCATGCCGCCGCCGACCGCCTGGTGTGGCGGGGCGACCCGGGCGAACCGGCCTGGACGGTGTGCTGGCTGCGCGACGCCCGGCTGGTCGCCCTCCTGGCCGTCGGCCGGCCCCGTGACATGGCTCAGGGACGGCGCCTGATCGAGGCGGGCACCCCCGTGGACGCGGACCTGCTGACGGACCCGGCTGTGCCGTTGAAAAAGGCGGTCGCCCGACACCGCGGCGGCCCTGGTGCGGATCTGCCGTGACGGCCGCACCGGTCCCGGCGCGGCCGGTCCGCCCGCGACGCCCGCACCGTCCCCTGGCGCAGGCCCGCTCGCGACAGCAGCGTGGGCCCCGGCACTGACCCGCTCGTGGGGTGTGTTCTCCCAGGTGGACCGGCCCGGCTTCCGACTGTCAGTGGCAGATGGCAGTCTTGGTTCCGTGACCGAGATTGACGCAAAGATCGATGCTCTCGTCCCCGCCTGGCTCACCCTCCCCGACATCGCCGAGAAGCTCGGCGTCGAGGTGACGCGTGTGCGGCAGCTGGTCAAGGAGGGCCAGCTCATCGCCGTACGCCGTGGCGAGAACCGCGCGCTGCACGTCCCCGCCGCCTTCATCGACGGGGACAAGGTCGTCAAGGGTCTGTCCGGGACCCTGACCCTGCTGCGGGACGACGGCTTCACGGTCGAAGAGATGATCGAGTGGCTCTTCACCCCCGACCCGAGCCTGCCCGGCACCCCGGCGCAGGCCCTGAGCGAGAATCGCGGCACGGAGGTGAAGCGCCGCGCCCAGGCGCTCGCCGTCTGAGCCGACTCCGCAGCACCACCGAACACCGTCCGGCGTACGGGCCGGGGCCCGCGTCCGCGCAGGCCACGACCCCGGTCGGGGACGGCCTCCGCGGCCGTCCCGGCACCGGGTACCGGGTGAGGACGGCCCTCAGGGCCGCCCGCCGCCCGCCCCGGCCCGTACGCCCTCGACACCCACCACGGGGGGACTTCGCATGCCGCACACCGACGCCCGCGCCCGGCTCGCCGACGCCCGGCTCTACCTCTGCACGGACGCCCGACGGCGCCAGGGCGACCTGCCCGCGTTCCTGGACGCGGTGCTGGCCGGCGGCGTCGACATCGTGCAACTGCGCGACAAGGGCATGGAGGCCGCCGAGGAGCTGGAGCACCTGAAGGTGTTCGCCGAGGCCTGCGCCCGGCACGGCAAGCTCCTCGCGGTCAACGACCGCGCCGACGTCGCGCACGCCGCCGGGTCCGATGTGCTGCACCTCGGGCAGGGCGACCTGCCGGTGCCCGCCGCCCGCGCCGTCCTCGGCCCCGACGTGCTCATCGGGCGATCCACGCACTCCGAGGACGAGGCCCGCGCTGCCGCCGTGCAGGAGGGCGTGGACTATTTCTGCACCGGCCCCTGCTGGCCCACCCCCACCAAACCCGGCCGCCCCGCGCCCGGCCTCGGCCTGGTCCGGAACACGGCCGCGCTCGGCACCGACCGCCCCTGGTTCGCGATCGGGGGCATCGACCTCGGCAACCTCGACGAGGTGATCGAGGCGGGCGCCCGCCGCGTCGTCGTCGTCCGGGCGATCACCGAGGCCGCCGACCCGGGCGCCGCCGCCGCGGAGTTCGCCAAGCGGCTGCGGGAGGCCTGAGCGGAGCCGTTCACCCGGCCGGGGACCCCCATCTGTCCAAGGAGTGGACAGAGAACCGGCAATTCGGGCAAATATCCGGCATCCGGTTGGGGGACCGCCTACCCGTGGTTAACCTGCCCGTATGGCCCTAGGAACCGCATCCACCAGGACTGATCGCGCGCGCACCGTGCGCGAGATCCTCGCCGCCGGCAAGACGACGTACTCGTTCGAGTTCTACGCGCCGAAGACGCCGGCCGGTGAGCGCAACCTGTGGAACGCGCTGCGCAGGGTCGAGGCCGTGGCCCCCGACTTCGTCTCCGTCACCTACGGCGCGGGCGGCACCACCCGCGCCACCACGGTCAAGGAGACCCAGCAGATCGTCGCCGACACGACGCTGACGCCGGTCGCCCACCTCACCGCCGTCGACCACTCCATCGCCGAACTGCGCAACATCATCGGCCAGTACGCCGACGCCGGGATCCGCAACATGCTCGCCGTACGCGGCGACCCGCCCGGCGACCCCATGGGCCCCTGGGTGCCCCACCCGCAGGGGCTGACGTACGCGGCGGAGCTGGTGCAGCTCATCAAGGAGTCCGGTGACTTCTGCGTGGGCGTCGCCGCGTTCCCGGAGATGCACCCGCGGTCCACGGACTGGGACACGGACGTGCGGTACTTCGTCGACAAGTGCCGGGCGGGCGCCGACTACGCCATCACACAGATGTTCTTCGACCCGGAGCCCTATCTGCGGCTGCGGGACACCGTCGCCGCGGCCGGCTGCGACACCCCCGTGATCCCCGAGATCCTGCCGGTCACCAGCATCAGGATGCTGGAGCGGCTGCCCAAGCTGAGCACGGCGGCCTTCCCCGACAGCCTGAAAGAGCGGATCCTCACAGCGAAAGACGATCCGGCCGCTGTACGCTCCATTGGCATCGAATTCGCCACGGAGTTCTGCGCGCGACTGCTGGCCGAAGGTGTGCCCGGTCTGCACTTCATCACGCTCAACAACTCCACGGCCACGCTGGAAATCTACGAGAACCTGGGTCTGCACCACCCGCCGCAGGCCTAGACCGGTCGCACTGCCGTACGACACACTGCACAGCGGCCACTGGGAGAGGGGCGTACATGGGCTGGACGGTCCTCTACATCGCGTTCGGCGTCGTCGCGCTGTGGCTGCTCGGTGAGGTGCTGCTGCAGTACAAGGCGCGGCTCCGCTGGCGGCTGCTCGCGTTCGTCGGCTTCCTCGGCGTCGTCTTCGGTGTACTGATCCCGTCTGTCCTCGTGATCGCGGCGGGCGCCGCCGCCTTCGCCGTCGGGCAGACCTACGTCACGCTGTCGTTCCGGCGCGGCTTCGCCGCCGGCTGGGCGGTCAGCCGTCCCGGCGCCGACAAGGGCAGCAAGCGCCGCCGCGGCGGCGCGGAGCGCCGGGAGCCCACCCTGGAGGTGTCCGACCTCCAGGCCGACGACGACAGCGGGGCCGACGCCACCGCGGCCTCCGGAGCCTACGAGGACCGGCTCTCCTACGACGACGACCGCGACGACGTGTTCACCCCGGCCCGCCCGGCCGCCGGCGGGACCACGGCCGTCTACCAGCCGGAGCCGCTGCCCGACGACACCGGCTCCTACGGCGTCTACGGCGACCGCGCAGGCGAGGCCCGGCCGCAGGACCAGTACGCCGCGACCGCCCAGTCCACCGACCAGACGTACGGCTACGACGCGTACTCCGGCTACGGCTACGGCTACGACACCGGTCAGCAGCAGTACGCCGCCTACTCCGACCCGTACATCGGCACGCAGACCTACGGCGGCGCCGGATACGACACCGGCTACGGCGACCAGGCCTACGGCCAGCAGACGTACGGCGGCGACCAGTACGCCACCGGCGGCTACGACGGGACGACCCCGGCCGGCGGGGTGTGGGTGCCGCAGCAGCGCAACGACGAGACCTACGGCGGTGAACTGCCGCCGGAGCAGCAGCCCTACCCGTACCAGCAGGGCAACGGGCAGAGCGCCGGGTACGACGAGCAGTACCGTTTCTGAACCCCCGGCGCCCCGCACGGGTCCGGGCTCACTGCGAGCCGCGGAAGTCCGGCCCCTCCACGATCAGCCCGGCCACCAGCGCACCCGACATGCCCGCGTGCGGCAGACCGCCGCCCGGATGCGCCCAGCCGCCCACCCGGTACAGGCCCGGCAGCCGCGTCGTGTTCGCGGGATGCAGCAGCCGGCCCCCGGCGGCGGCGAACGCCGGAGGCGGCACCGCACCCGGACGGGCGCCCGTCTCCTCCGCGGTGTGCGCCGGGGTGCGCAGCTCGTGCCACAGCAGCCGCTCCCGCAGACCGGGCACCGCCCGCTCCGCCGCGTCCAGCAGCACGTCCGTACAGCGCCGTACCGTGCCCTCGTCCGCCCAGTCCAGGCCGGCGGGGAGCACCGCCGACACGACCGCCGCCTCGTGACCCTCAGGGGCGAGCGTCGGATCGTCCGGGCGCAGCACCGTCGCCGTGGTGGAGGGGATCTCCTCGCCACCGGTCGCCACCAGGAAGTCCATCTCCGTCTCCCGGTCCCGCGCATGCACCACCGTGCGGTGGGCGGCGCCTTCCTCGCGCTCCCCGCGCAACGCCAGCAGCAGCACGGCCCGGCCCTTCCCCTCGCCGGCCGGGTCAGCCCGTACCTCGCCCTCCCCGTCCAGCTGGTGACCCGTCAGGGTGCGCAGCCGCGCCGGGTCCACGTCCGCCACCACATGGTCCACCTCGGCGACCGTCCCGTCGGCCAGCTCCACCCCGGCCGCCCGGCCGTCCTTCTCCACGACACGCGTGACCTCGGCGCCGAACACGAACTCGACCCGCCGCGCCAGACACCGCTCGTACACGGCACGGGCCAGCTCACGCAGCCCGCCGCGGACGTACCACATGCCGAAGGCGTGCTCCATGTACGGCAGCACGGCCGTGCTCGCCGGGGCGGTCCGCGGGTCCAGGCCGTACGCGAGGGCGTGGCTCTCCAGCAGCGCGGCCAGCCGCTCGTCGCGCAGCTCGAAGGCGCCGATCTCGCGCAGGGTGCGGGCACGCCGGGTGCGCAGCAGCCGCTTGACCGGCACCGACGGATACGGCTCCTTCTCGGCGAGCACCTGCCAGTTCGGCCACAGCGGCTCCTCCAGCAGGGGCCGCCGGGTGCGGTCCCAGGTCTCGCGGGCGCGCACCAGGAAGTCGCCCCAGCGCTGCCCGGCCCCGTCGCCCAGCGCCTCGTCGAGGGCGGCGACGACACCGGCACGTGAGGCGTTCGGCAGCGCGACCCGTGTGCCGTCCGGGAAGACGTGCCGGGCCGCCGGATCGACCTGGACCAGGTCGACGCGGTCCTCCAGCGGCTCCTTGCCCGTCTTCACGAACAGGTCCCGCCAGACGGCCGGCAGCGGCAGCAGGCCCGGACCGGTGTCGAAACGGAAGCCGTCCCGCTCGACGCGGCGCAGCGCACCGCCGTACGTGTCCGTCCGCTCGTACACCACCACCCGGTGGCCTGCCACGGCCAGCCGGGCGGACGCCGCCAGGGCGCCCATCCCGGCGCCGATCACCGCAATCCGTGCCATGCCCGCGACTTTATCCGCCGCCACCGACAGCCGGGCCGGGGGAGTGGCCGCCCCGGTCGCGGGGCGCGTCCGCCCCGCTGACGGGCGTGTCGGCCGGCGCCCGGGAGTGTCCGCGCCACCGCCCCTGCCCTCAGGCGGCCGGGGGTGAGTGCTCAGGACTGAGTATCCGTACCTAGGCGCAGAGATGAGTACCCGCGCGGATGGGGACGGGCCCGTCCAACCGGGAGAGTGGAGGCACGGAGACAGGGCACGGCTCCGGCACCGGCGACACGGGGCGCCGGAACGGAGCCGCCCTCGATCCGCTCCTTCCGCCGGCCGGAGCGTCGGCGGGAGCGAGGCAGGGGGAACCCGGGGGACGACCGTCGACGGGGGTTCCGACGGGGGCGTACGCACCGCACGGGGAACAGCGGCACACGCACGCGTGCCGCGTCCCTCGTGCGGGACGTACGGGGAGCGACACGAGCGCCGGTTCCGGCGAGCGGGCCTGTCGGGGGACAGGGCCCCTGCCGGAACCGGCGCTTTCCGCGGCCGTGACGCCGGCCGTGGGCGCCGGGGTCAGCGGCGCCCGCTCACCCGGCCCTGGAGCAGCCGCGACAGCGCCGCGTGCACATCGTCCAAAGACCGCTCCGGCTGGAACGACTTCCAGTCCAGCGCCGCCACCAGCACCATCCCGACCAGGGCCGCCGCCGTGAGCGGCACATCGATCTCCTCGCTGAACTCGCCGGCCGCCACGCCCTCGCGCAGCACCCCCTCGACCACCGCGACCGCCTCCTGCCGCACCACCAGCAGCGTGGACTGCCAGGCGCGGTTGGTGCGCCACAGCTCGGCCACGTACAGCTGCGTGAAGGCCGGGTAGCGGTCGATGAAGACGAGGCCGGCGCGGATCATCGCGTCCAGCGCGTCCACCTTCGAGCCGCCCTCCCGGGCCGTTGCCTCGGCCGCCTCACGCAGCGAGGCGGTCAGCAGACCCACCCCGTGCCGCAGCAGCTCCTCGAAGAGGACCGACTTGCTCGCGAAGTTGTAGTAGACGGTGCCCTTCGCGACTCCCGCGCGCTCGGCGATCTCGTCGACCGTGGTGGCGGAGAAGCCCTGCTCGGCGATGAGCGTGACGGCCGCCTCGTAGAGCTTCTGCCGGGTGGCCTCGCGGCGGGACGTGCCGCCCGACGTGGTGCTGCTTTCCATGGCACCGATTGTCACAGGCGGGCACGCGCGCGTGGTCACAGGCTCAGCTCCGGGTGCAGCTTGTCCAGCGTCCACACCTGGCGGCGGCGCGCCGCCAGCGCGGTCAGCGCCAGCGCGCCCGCGGTGAAGGCCACCAGCACCGCGCACGCCGTCCACACCGGCCCCGGATCGCCGCCCGTGATCAGCCGCCGCAGCGCCTGGACGACGTAGCTCATCGGCAGATACGGGTGGAGCGCGTTGAAGAAGCCCGGGGACGTCTGCACCGGGTAGGTGCCGCCCGCCGACGTCAGCTGGAGCATCAGCAACGCGAGGACGAGGATCCGGCCGGCCGCGCCGAACCGGGCGTTCAGCCACTGCACGATCGCCGCGAAACAGGCCGTCACCAGGAACAGGAAGCCCACCGTGCCCGCCGCCCGGACCGCCTGAAGGCCGACCGCCCAGTGCAGCACCGCCATCAGCGCGGCCGACTGCAGCACCCCGATCGCCGCCACCGGCAGCCAGCCCGCGAGCGCGATCCGCCACGCCGGGGCGCCCGCGGCGAGCGCACGCCGGTTCATCGGCGGGATCAGCATGTACGCCACCATCGCGCCCACCCACAGCGACAGCGGGATGAAGTACGGGGCGAAACCGGTGCCGTAGTTGGGCGCGCGGTGCAGGTTCTGCGTGGCCAGCCGGACCGGGTCGGCCATCACGTCCGTGCGCTCGTCACGCTCCCGCTGGTCGTAGTCGGGGATCTTGCCCGCGCCGTCGTGGAGCCCGCCGGCGAGCTTGCCGGAGCCGTCGACCAGCTTGAACATGCCGCCGTTCAGCGTGTCCGCGCCCGTCTTCAGCTTGCCCACGCCCGTGTCGAGGGAGACCGCGCCCTTCTTCGCCGAGCCGAGACCCGTGTGCAGGGCCTTCGCGCCCTTGGCCACTTCGGCGGCGCCGCTGTTCAGCTTGTTGATCTTCGCCGCGGCGTCGTCGAGGTCCTCCGACAGATGCGGGGCGCGCTCGGCGAGCTGCCTGGCCTGCTTCTCCAGCGTGGCCAGATGCGTGTCCAGCGTCTTCAGGTCCCCGTGCACGTCGCCGATCAGTGTGTTGAGGTCGTCGGCGACGGTCGCCACGTCGGCGGCACCCGTCTTGGCCTTCTTCAGGTCCTCGCAGGCCGTGTCGGGCAGCACCGGCGTCTCGCAGCGCCGCTCGTACACCCCGTCGAGCAGATCGGCGGCGAGGTGGGCGCGCGCGGCGGTCTTCGGGGCCCGCTCGACCAGCGTGTCGAGGTTGTGCCGGATGCCGGCGGCCGAGTCGGCGACGAGCCGCGCGGTGTCGCCGATGAACTTCTCGTTGTCCTGCAGGAACGGCCGCACCTTGTCCGCGGTGCCGTTCACCTTCTCCGCGAGCTTCTTCGTGCCCTCGGCGACCTGCGCCGAGCCGTCCTTCAGCTCCCCGGCGCCCGTGTGGAGCTTCTTCAGCCCGCCGGACAGCTTGCCGCTGCCCTCCTTGGCCTCCTTCAGCCCGTCCGCGAGATCCTTGGAGCCCTTCTTCGCCCTGCCGATGCCGGTGCTGAGCTCGTCCGCGCCCTCGGCCGCCTCGACGGTCTTGTCGTGGATGTCGGAGAAGGAGATGAAGATGCGGTCCAGGAACGTGCGGGCCGTCCGCGTGGACGCCGCCGTGCGCACCTCGCTGAACACCGTCCGGGAGATCTGCCCGACGATGTAGTTGTTCGCGTCGTTGGTGCGCACCTGCAACGCGCCCGTCTCCGGCGCGCTGCCCGAACTGGAGGCGATCCGGGCACTGAAGTCCGCCGGCATGGTCAGCGACAGGTAGTACGTGCCGTCCTCCACGCCCCGCCGGGCCTCCTCGGCGTCGACCTCCCGCCAGTCGAAGGTCTGTGAGGCGTGCAGCCGCTCGGCGATGTCGTCGCCCGCGGTGATCCTCTTGCCGTCGACGGTCGCGCCCCGGTCCGCGTTGACCAGCGCCACGGGGATACGGTCCAGGCGGCCGTACGGGTCCCAGAACGACCACAGGTACAGGGCGCCGTACAGCAGGGGCAGCAGCAGAAGCGCCACCAGCGCGGCGCGCGGCAGCTTGCCCCGGCCGAAACGCCGCAGCTCAAGCGCGGCCAGTCGCGGGGTGCGCATCCGCGGTCTCCTCGGTGTCGGGGGTGTCGTCGTGGGCGTCGTCGCTGTCGTCGCTGTCGTCGCTGTCGTCGGTGCCGGGCGCCGGGGCCTCGCCGGTGCCGGACGCTTCCGCCGGTGTCGCCGCCGCGTCCGCTGCCGTGGACACCGTCACCGCGCCGTCCGGTGCCTCGCTGCACACCGCCAGCACGGTCGTGCCGGACTCGGCGACGGACCGCAGCAGCGCCCAGGCCTCCTCGCGCTCCGCGTCCGACAGCTTCAGATCGGTGTCGTCCACGCCCAGCAGCCGCGGCCGGCCGATCAGGGCCAGCGCGACCGACAGCCGCAGCGCCTCCAGCCGCTCCAGATCACGTACGGCGGTCCGGGACCCCTTGGGCAGCGCCTCACGGTCGAGACCGGCCGCCTCGAGCGCCGCGTCGATGCGCAGCCGGGTCTCGCAGGCGCGCTGCGCGCGCGGGCGCAGCAGCGAGCGCACCGAGTCGCCGAACCGCCGCTGCAACAGCGCCCGCTCCCTCAGGTGCTCGCCCACCGTGAGCGCCGGTTCGAGGTCGGTCACCCCCGGCACATGGGCGAGCGCGCTGACCCGGCGGACGGCGGACATCTGCCGGGGCAGCCGCAGGCCGTCCACGGCGGCCGTGCCCTCCGTGGGCCGCATCCGCCCGGTCAGCGCGAGCAGCAGGCATGTGCGGCCGGAACCGGACGGCCCCGCCACCGCGATCAGCGAACCGGGCTCGGCGTCGAGGCCGACACCGCGGAACGCCCAGCCCCGGGGACCCCGCAGCCCCAGATCGTCGGCGACGACACGTGCTCCGGCCACAGTCCCACCCCCTTTGATGCGAGCCGCCGCCACGAGCGGCTCATTTTGAACTGACTGGTCAGTGCAAAAACTAACCCGAACCTGCGATCGAAGCAAAAGCCCAGGTCAGACCGGATTGTCAGTGCCATACCTCACGATGGGCACATACGGCACTCCGCTGCGGAGCGTGCCGTCGACAGACGACAGGAGGTTCGTCATGGCCAGCTACCACGCAGCAGCCGCCCGCCGGCGCCGCGCCACCGGCCCTGCCCCCTCACTGACCGGCCCGGCGAGCGACGTGCACCCCGTGCTGCGCCGGGCGAGCGCCCCGCCCGCCGCCCTCGACCTGCTCGCCCAGGCCCGCGCCGGCCTCGACGAGGCCGCCCTGCTCGAAACCCCCAACGAGCGGTACGCCACCGCACACCTCGCCGCCCTCCGCACCGCCGCCGCCGTGCTCGCCGCCCGCGGACGCCCCGAGACCTCGCCGCGCAAACGGGCCAGGATCCGGAGCGCCTGGGAAGTGCTCCCCGAGATCGCGCCGGAACTGACCGAGTGGAGCGCGCTCTTCGCCTCCGGGGCCCGGCGCCGCGCCCGGGCCGAGGCAGGCATCCAGGGCGCGGCCAGCCGCCGCGACGCCGACGATCTGATACGTGACGTGGCGATGTTCGTCCGCCTCGTCGAACGGATGCTGGTCCTCCAGCCGGTCCTGCCCCAGCCCCGCCAGGACACGGACGGCGCACGTGGAGGGGGAAGCGGCGCCGACGCGCGCACGGCGGGGGAGACGAGGCAGGGGAGGGACGACATGCCTGACGCCGGCTGACAGCACCGGCCCGCCGACCGGCCACGCCCCTCGCCCGCCACGCCGGCCGCCGCCTCAGCCCGCCACGGCAGCTACCGCCCCTGCCCGTGACGGCGGCAGCGGTCCCGCCCGAGACGGCGACAGCAGCCCCCGCACGTGTCGGCGCAGCCCGCCCGCGCCCGCGGCGGCCCCGGGCGCCGGTGACCCGGATGTCCCGGTCCGTGACCGTCATGGCCGGGCAGCGCGCCGGAGGCAATAGGGTGGAGGACGCCTGAACGCCTCCTTCACCGTCCCCGGACCGAGCGGAGGCAGCCCGATCGCACCGCCGGGCCGCCGACGGTGCCGCGCCGAGGAGTCAACTGCCGTGTCGGACCCGATGCGACCCCGAGCCTCTCTCCGTACCGCCGTGGTCTGGGAGGTCCTCCAGGACGCCCTCGACCGCCGGGCCAAGGCGACGGGACGGGACTCGCTCGACGTCCTCGACACCGGCGGAGGCAGCGGCAACTTCGCCGTGCCCCTCGCCCGGCTCGGCCACCGCGTCACCGTCGTCGACCCCAGCCCCAACGCCCTGTTCGCGCTGGAGCGCCGCGCCGCCGAAGCCGGCGTGGCCGAGCGGGTCAAGGGCGTCCAGGGCGACGCGCACGGCCTCTTCGACGTGGTCGAGCGCGGCGGGTACGACGTCGTCCTGTGCCACGGCGTCCTCGAATACGTCGACGACCCCGCCGAAGGCCTCCGCAACGCCGTCGCCG
Source organism: Streptomyces sp. XM83C (assembly GCF_023072675.1). GTDB lineage: Bacteria > Actinomycetota > Actinomycetes > Streptomycetales > Streptomycetaceae > Streptomyces > Streptomyces thermocoprophilus. The sequence goes on along the minus strand of NZ_JALLGL010000014.1, from coordinate 9,133 downwards.
CCCTGCGCCCCGACGGCGTCGTCAGCGTCCTCGCCGCCGGCCTCGGCGGTGCCGTCCTCGCACGCGCCCTCGCCGGTCACTTCAAGGAGGCCCGGCAGGCGCTCGACGACCCCAGCGGTCGCTGGGGCGACGGCGACCCCGTGCCGCGCCGGTTCACCGCCGAGCAGCTGACCTCGCTGTTCGAGGCCGCGGGGCTGCGGGTCGGCGCGGTGCACGGCGTGCGGGTCTTCGCCGACCTCGTGCCCGGCGTCCTCGTCGACACCGAGCCCGGCGCGCTGGAGGCACTGCTGAAGCTGGAGGAAGCCGCCGCCCAACTGCCCGCGTTCCACTCCGTGGCCACACAGCTCCATGTGCTCGGTGAGACCGAAGGTGCCGCAGGGGCCTGAGCCGCCGCCCGTGACCGCCGGGGCGCTGCCGCTGATCAGCGGCAGCGCCGCAGATGGAGTAAGCCACAGCCCCTCCGTTCGAGGGCTCGGAGCCGTATGATCGAAGCAGACCGCCCGGCATGACGGGCCGGTCGCCGGGGAATGGAAGCCTCAGCGAGCCGGAACGCGCATGGCGGATCCCGGTTGCCCAACTGGCGCAGAGGGGCGGGTTTCAAGGGGGCGATTCCCCGCCTATCCTGAAGAGACCCCCCGGGTCGCCCCGGCGACTGCACGATGAGGAGGACTCCGTGCCGCTCTCGGAGCACGAGCAGCGCATGCTCGAGCAGATGGAGCGAGCGCTGTACGCCGAAGATCCCAAGTTCGCGTCGGCGCTTGAGGGAAGCGGGCTGCGTACGTACACCCGGCGGCGGGTCTACCAGGCGGTCGCGGGCTTCCTTGTTGGTATTGCGCTCCTCATGGCCGGAATGGTCGCCCAGCAGGTCTGGCTCAGCGTGGTGGGATTCCTCGTCATGCTGGGATGCGCGGTGCTCGCCGTGACCGGCTGGCGCAAGGCCCCCAAGCCCGGCGAACAGGCCGGCACCCCTTCCCACGGTCGGCACCCGGGCCGTCCCAAGCGCTCCATGATGGACCGCATCGAACAGCGCTGGCAGCGCCGCCGGGACGAGCAGGGCCACTGACCAGGAAACATCAGCCAGACGCCTGAAGGGGCGACCACCTCGGTGGTCGCCCCTTCACGTACATACACCCGCACACCAGCGTCCGGCCCCGCAGACCCACGCTCGGCATCGCACACCCACAACCGGCCCCGCACACCAGCGGCCTCGAATACCCACGACCGGCGCGCCCTGCGCCCACACCGGCACCTCGCCGCCGACCGGCGCGCTGACCGAGCAGGCACCCTGCATGCCGACCCGGCCCCGCCCGGAGCCGCGGGCCCCAGGGGGCTCGGACAGGCCCCGCCCCGCCTCTGACCCGGACCGGCGCACCGATCAGGCCGCCCCGACCCGATGGCAGCGCAGCCGCCGCTGTCCGAAGCCGGCCGCCCCGACCCGGCACACCGGATCGCACCTGCCCGGGGCCCAGGCGGCGGCAGGCCCGCCCCCCCGCCGCCCGCAGACCCGGGACCGGCGCCGCACGTCTTCGCCCGTGCCCGGCGACGCGACCTCGGCCAGGTCAGCTCGGCTGTTGCGGCGTCGGGCGACGGAGCAGCGCGGACCAGCGGGCCGCCCAGCGGCTGCGGATCGCTGCCCAGCGGGCCGACAGGTCCCAGACCGCCCGGACGGCCGAGCGGGGCGCGACGACCGCACGCAGCCTCGTCCGCCGGCTCGCCCGCGCCCGCAGCGCCGCCCGTACCCTGCGGGCGTCCTCCGCCAGCCCCGGCCGCGTCTCGGGACGCGGCGCGAACAGCACCTGCTCCACCGCGCCCGCCACCCGGTGCACCGACGCCGCGGCCGGCTCGTCCAGCTCTCCCAGCCGCACGATCCGCGCCGCCGCCTTGCGCGGCGTCAGCGCCTCGTCCGGCGGGATGCCGAAGTCCCAGGCGGTGTCCGTGAGCTCCTGCCACACCGCGAGCACCCTCCCCGCGGCGATCCCTTCGCCGTCCGCCGGCGCCGTACCCGGCCCGGCAGCGAGCTCCGGGCCGGCCGCGGGCACCGGGCCGTCGGCGCCGCTCGTCCCCGGACCGTGCTGCGCCGACGCCAGCCGCACCGCCCGCCGCCGCAGCCGCCACAGCATCGGCGCCAGAGGCACCGCGGCCAGCGCGAGCCCCAGCAGGGACCAGCCCAGCAGCCCCCACCACGGCGTACCGCTGCCCGCGTCGTCCCCCGAGACGGGCGGCAGGGCACCGGCGCAGGCCTCCAGCCGCTTGTCCAGCGCGTCACAGCCCGCGGACTCCGTCGGGGACGTCGACGCGTCGGCGCCCGCCGAATGCGATGGCCGCGGAACGTCCGGGACGGTGTTGCCGGGCGTGTCCGCCACCGTGTACGACGGCGTCGTCCCCCGGCTGGGCGTCGGCTCGAACCGGGTCCAGCCCACGCCCTCGAAGTACAGCTCCGGCCAGGCGTGCGCGTCCTTCAGCCCCACCTTCACCGAGCCGTCCGCCTGCGGCGTGCCCGGCGCGAAGCCCACCGCGACCCGGGACGGTATGCCCAGTGTGCGGGCCATCGCCGCCATCGCGAACGAGAAGTGGATGCAGAAGCCCTGCTTGTCCCGCAGGAAGCGGGCTATCGCACCGGAGTCGCTGCCGACCTCCACCTCGGTGTCGTACTGGAACCCGCCGGTGACGGCGAAGTAGTCCTGCAGCTTCACCGCCCGCGCGTAGTCGCTGTCCGCGCCCGCGGTGATCGCGCGGGCCGTGCGCGCCACCACCGACGGCAGCGAATCCGGCACCTCCGTGTACTCGCGGAGCATTACCGCCGGAGGCCGCGGCGCCGCCGCCAGCTGCTCGGCCGTCGGCTGCACGTCCAGACTGGTCACGTCCCAGGTGAGACCGCCCGTGGTCTGGCGGTGGTCGCCGACCAGCGTCATGCCCACCGGTTCGTACCGCCAGTCGCCGCCCACCTGCACCGAGCTGGGCGGATACGGCATCGGCAGCCACTCCTGCCGGTAGCCGTCGGCCGCCCTGATCCGGGTCCGCACCTCCGAGCGGAGGATGTCCGCGGACAGGCCCGGCGGAGACGGCAGCGTGTCCGGCACGGAGGTGATGCTCCGCTTCGCCGGCCGCCACGTCGTGCCGTCGAAGTCGTCCAGGGACACGATCCGCAGATACATGTCGGTCAGCGTCGGAGACGTCGTGCGCAGCGTCATCACGACCTGGTCCTGGTCCTGGTTCAGGCTGTCCCGCAGCGACACCAGCGGATTGACCGCGGAGATCGTGCCCCCGCCGCCGCTGCCCGAGCCGACGCCGCTCCCGGCGCCGTCCAGCAGACCGCCCTGTATCGCGGGCAGCGGCAACAGCGGCACCACCAGGGCGATACCGAGCGCGACCGCACCGATCCGGCGGCCCGTGCGCACCGGCGCCAACGGCGCCGGAGCGGCCCCCGGCATACGGGGCGCCCCGCCGAACACCCGCCCCCACTGGGACAGCCGCTCCCGCCCCTCGGCGAGCAGCAGCATCAGATAGCCGGCCGCCGCCAGCAGGAACCACACCCAGTCGCCCGCCCCGTCGGACAGACCGGCCGCGACCGAGTACAGCGCGAGCAGCGGCAGACCCGCCGGGGCCGCGCTGCGGAAGGTCACCGCGAGCGTGTCCACCAGCAGCCCGATCAGCAGGACCCCGCCGAGCAGCATCAGCCGGATGCCGTCCGACTCCAGGGGCGCCGGGATCGCGTACCGCGCGATGTCGTCCGAGCCCTGCTGGAACAGATCGGCGAAACGCGCGAACGCCTCCGGGCCCGGCACGATCCCGCCCAGCGCCTGCTGCCGGGCGAACAGCAGCGTGAGCAGCAGCAGCGTCACCATCGCCTGCGACAGCACGGTGACCGGGCGGGCCAGCGGCACCCGGCGCGTGGCCACCCCCACCAGGGTCTGCACGCCCAGCAGGAACGCCGCCTGGAGGATCCACGTGGCGGGATCGACCAGCGGCAGCAGCGCGCACGCCGCCAGCAGCGTGGCCGCCCACGCGCACAGGGCCAGCCGGGCCCGACTGCTCAGCACCGCGCTCCCCCTTCGCTCGTCCCGCCGCTCACCGTGCCTCCCCCGTTCCCCCGGCCGACAGCACACCCGTGCGCAGCCGGTCTGCCTGCCGCCACAGCTCGGTCAGCGAGGCGCCCCGCGGCACCTCCACCGCCGTCCAGCCGGCCTCCCGCAGCAGCCGCAGCCGTTCCTCTGTCCTCTTCATCGGTCCGGGCACACCGTTCGGTTCACGCGCCCACACCTCGCTGTCCAGGACGAAGGCGATCGCGGCCGCGCTGCGCTGCCGCATCCGCCCCGCCACCGCGGCCTGCTCCTCGTCGAGGTCGCCGAAGAACGCCACCAGCAGGCCCTCGTTGCCGCCGCGCAGCACGTCGTACGCCGGTGACAGGCCCGTGCCGTCCGAGTGGTCGATCACCGCGAGGGTGTCCATCATCAGCCCGGCCGCGTCCGCCGACTCCTGGCTCGCACCCGCGAAACCGTCCGCGCCCTCGCCGGGCACCGAGCTGCCCGTGTCGGTCAGCAGCCGTACCGAGAAACCCCGCTCCAGCATGTGCACCAGCACCGACGCCGTACCCGAGACCGCCCACTCGAAGGCCGAGTCCGGGCCGGCGCCCCGGTAGGCGATGCCGCGGGTGTCCAGCAGCACCGTGCAGCGGGAGCGCTGCGGCTGCTCCTCGCGGCGCACCATCAGCTCGCCGTAGCGCGCCGTGGACCGCCAGTGCACGCGGCGCAGGTCATCGCCGTAGCGGTAGCCGCGAGGGATCACGTCGTCCTCGCCGGCCAGCGCCAGCGAACGCTGCCGCCCGTCGCCGTACCCCGTCGCCTCGCCGGTCAGCCGCACCGGCGGCAGCGGCTCGGTGCGCGGGATCACCGTCAGCGTGTCGTACGCCGAGAACGAGCGGGTCAGCTCGCACATGCCGAACGGGTCCGACAGCCGCAGCTGCAGCGGGCCCAGCGCGTACCGTCCGCGCAGATCCGAGCGGACCCGGTACGACACCTCGCGGCGTCCGCCCGCCTCCACCCGGTCCAGCACGAACCGGGGCCGGGGCCCCAGCACGTACGGCACCCGGTCCTGAAGCATCAGCAGCCCCGTCGGCAGCCGCGAGACGTTGTCCATGCGCAGATGGACACGGGCCTCGCTGCTCGCCGGGACCCGCCCCGGCGACAGCCGGCGGCTCGCCGCGACCCGGTACCGGGTGCGGTACAGCACCGCCGCGCACACCAGCGGCAGCGCCGCCAGCAGCAGCCCGACCCGCAGCAGGTCCTCCTGCCCGAGCACGTACGCGCAGATCGCCGCGGCGATACCGGCGGCGAAGAAGGAACGGCCGCGGGTGGTCAGCCCGGCCAGGGCGGTCCGCACGCCGCCCCGCTCCCCGCGGTCGGCCTCCGGACGCCCGGTCCCCCCGCTGCTCATCAAAGCCTCCGCGGGGGCTGCTGCGGGTAGGCCGGGGCGCCGGCGCCCAGACCGTAGCCATGGGTCCGCGGCGCCTGCGGCACCGGCGTGTGCTGGACGATCTCCTGCACGACCTGCTCGGCGGTACGGCGGTTGAGCTGGGCCTGCGCGGTGGGCAGCAGCCGGTGGGCCAGCACCGGGACGGCCAGCGCCTGCACATCGTCCGGCAGCGCGTAGTCCCGCCCGCTCAGGGCGGCGGACGCCTTCGCCGCGCGCAGCAGATGCAGCGTCGCACGCGGCGAGGCGCCGAGTCTGAGGTCGGGGTGGCTGCGGGTGGCGGCGACCAGCTCGACCGCGTACCGCCGTACCGTTTCGGCTACGTGGATGTCGCGGACGGCTTCGATCAGCTTCACGATGTCGTGCGCGTGCGCCACCGGCTGGAGGTCCTCCAGCGGGGAGATGCCGCCGTGCACGTCGAGCATCTGAAGCTCGGCCTCCACGCTGGGATAGCCCACCGACACCCGGGCCATGAAGCGGTCCCGCTGCGCCTCGGGCAGCGGGTAGGTGCCCTCCATCTCGACCGGGTTCTGCGTGGCCACCACCATGAACGGACTCGGCAGCTCGTACGTCTGCCCGTCGATGGTGACCTGCCGCTCCTCCATCGACTCCAGCAGCGCCGACTGCGTCTTCGGCGAGGCGCGGTTGATCTCGTCGCCGATCACGATCTGCGCGAAGATCGCACCCGGTTTGAACTCGAAGTCACGGCGCTGCTGGTCCCAGATGGACACACCGGTGATGTCCGAGGGCAGCAGGTCGGGCGTGAACTGGATCCGCCGCACCGAGCAGTCGATGGACCGCGCCAGCGCCTTGGCCAGCATCGTCTTGCCGACGCCGGGGACATCCTCGATCAGCAGATGTCCCTCGGCGAGCAGCACCGTGAGCGTGAGCCGTACGACCTCGGGCTTGCCCTCGATCACCCCTTCCACCGACCCGCGGACCCTCTCCACGGTGGCAGTCAGGTCTGTGAGGCTCGCTCGCTCGTCATAGGTCGTCACCCGGCCCTCCTCGGCCCGTACTTTCCGGGCCGACGCTCTGCGTGCGAAACCGGCCCACCCCGAATCACGGACACCACCCGGGAGCAGGCCCGCGTGACGTCACACTCCGCATTCTTGCTGCCGTTACCGATTCGTGTCACTCGACTGTGGACAACTGGCCGCGACAAGTCGGGTCTACCGACCTTATCGGCCTCGGCGGGAGCGGGATCCGTGAAATACGGGGCCGGGCCGTGTCCGTCAGGCCGGGTCGATCTCGCGCAGCAGACCCGTCTTCACATCGAAGACGAAACCGCGCACGTCGTCGGTGTGCAGCAGGAACGGCGAGGTCCGCACCCGCTGCATCGACTGCCGTACGTCCTGCTCCGCGTCCCGGAACGCCTCCACCGCCCACGCCGGGCGCTGGCCCACCTCCATCTCCAGCTCGTGCCGGAAGTCCTCGGTGATGGTCTCCAGACCGCAGTTGGTGTGGTGGATCAGCACCACGCTGCGGGTGCCCAGCGCGCGCTGGCTGATGGTCAGGGAGCGGATCACGTCGTCGGTGACCACACCGCCCGCGTTGCGGATGGTGTGGCAGTCGCCCAGCTCCAGGCCGAGCGCGGCGTGCAGGTCGAGACGGGCGTCCATGCACGCCACGATCGCCACGCGCAGCACCGGATGGGCGTCCATACCGGGGTCGGTGAACTCGGCGGCGTACCGCGCGTTCGCCGCGACCAAGCGGTCGGTCACCGTGTCCTGTATGCCGCCCTGGGAGCCGGCGGGAACTGATGCGGAAGTCGTCATACCCATGACCGTACTGGTCACAGGCGGCGTGGTCGCGCTGTGAGAGCGGGAGAAGAGCGTCATCACGTCCTACTTGTGAGCTAAGCCACACAGGTGGTGAGAGTGCGGCGTCCGGGTCGTCTTCCCCCCTCCGGCGGTTCCACTCCTGCCCGCCCGCGACGCGCAGGCCGGTTGATTGACCGCGAGACAGGGTGGACTAAAGTGACGCGAAGCGGGAGGCCAGGCCCTCCCCGCTGGACGGATCTCCACCGTGAGACCCCCCGACCCGTAAGACCCCGGCGCGCTGTCCGGAGATCTCCCACGTGCGCGGTGCGTACGTACGGCCCGGCCTCCTCCCGCTCCCGGCCGGCCGACGCCCCCGGCGCCGGCCCGCCTCCCCTTCCTGAGCGGGCGGGGACCGAGCGGTACGTGCGCGACCGCGCCGGACCTGAGAGGGCCCCTTGAGCCAGAGTCGACACGTCCCGGTGATGCTCCAGCGGTGCCTGGACCTGCTGGCGCCCGCACTCGAGGAGCCCGGGGCGGTGGTGGTCGACTGCACCCTCGGTCTCGGCGGCCACAGCGAGGCCCTGCTCACCCGGTTCCCCGGGGCGCGGCTCGTCGGCCTGGACCGCGACAAGGAGGCGCTGCGCCTGTCCGGTGAACGACTCGCCCCCCACGGCGAGCGCGCCACCCTCGTGCACGCCGTCTACGACGAGCTGCCGGCCGTGCTGGACCGGCTCGGCATCGCGCGCGTGCAGGGCGTGCTGTTCGACCTCGGTGTCTCCTCCATGCAGCTCGACGAGGCCGACCGCGGCTTCGCCTACGCGCAGGACGCGCCGCTGGACATGCGCATGGACCAGACGACCGGCATCAGCGCCGCCGAGGTCCTCAACACCTACCCGCCCGGCGAGCTGGTGCGGATCCTGCGCGCGTACGGCGAGGAGAAGCAGGCCAAGCGGATCGTCGCGGCGATCGTGCGCGAGCGGGAGAAGGAGCCGTTCAGCAACAGCGCACGCCTGGTCGAGCTGATCCGCGACGCCTTGCCGCAGGCCGCCAAACGCACCGGCGGCAACCCGGCCAAGCGCACCTTCCAGGCGCTGCGCATCGAGGTGAACGGCGAGCTGAGCGTGCTGGAGCGGGCGATCCCGGCCGCGGTGAAGGCGCTCGCCGTGGGCGGGCGGATCGCCGTCCTGTCGTACCACTCGCTGGAGGACCGGCTGGTCAAGCAGGTCTTCGCGGCGGGCGCCGCGTCCACCGCGCCGCCCGGACTGCCCGTGGTGCCCGAGCGCTACCAGCCCCGGCTCAAGCTCCTGACGCGTGGTGCCGAACTTCCCACCGAGGAAGAGATCGCCGCCAACCGCCGCGCCGCCCCCGCCCGGCTGCGCGGGGCCGAGCGCATCAGGGAGGACGTGGAGTGACAGACCCGGGTGCGGGCCTTGCCGGTCCCGCCGCGGCGCCGGCTGCGGGCCGGGGCGGAGAACCGGATCGGAGGGGGGACGGTGGGCAGTAGACCGGAACTCAAGGGGCGCGCCGCCCGGCTCGCCCGGCTCCTCCCGGGGGCCGCGACACCGGGGCGGGCCGCCCGTACGCCGTTCGTGCTGCTGGTCGTCCTGCTGCTGGGCGGCGGCCTCATCGCGCTGCTCGTGCTGAACTCCGCCCTGAGCGAGGGCGCCTTCAAGCTGGACGACCTCCAGAAGGACACCAAGGCCCTCACCGACGAGGAGCAGGCGCTGCAACGGGACGTCGACGCCTTCTCCGCCCCTCAGGCCCTGCAGCGCCGGGCCCGCGAGCTGGGCATGGTGCCCGGCGGCGACCCGGCGTTCCTCGCCCCCGACGGCACCGTCCGCGGCGTGCCCTCCCCGGCCGCCCCCGAACCCGCGGGGGCGAGCCGGCCCCTGGTCCTCGCC
>NZ_JALLGL010000149.1 GCF_023072675.1 Streptomyces sp. XM83C | reverse complement strand
CTCTCCGGCTCGGGTGGCCCGCCACCCGCCGAGCCGCCGGCCCGACGTCCCGCCGGACACCCCGACGAGCCGCCCCCGGCCGGGCGCCGCCCCTGGTGGCGCCGCCCCGGGGGCGTACTGCTCGCCACCACCGCACTCGTGGCCGTGGGCGCCGCCGCGCTCGTCGCCGTCATCCTGCTCCGGGGCCGCGACGGCGACTCGACCCCCGACATCGAGACCTCGACGCAGGCCCGTGACGTCGCCACACGCGCGGCGCTCGCGCCCCGTGACTGGGGGTCCGGCTTCTGGCCGGCCACGCCGTACGAGACCACCCTGAAATCCGCTGCGGTCGCTGACGACTCCTGCCGGTTCGTCGACCAGACGGACGGGGACCTCCTGGCCGGGCTGGAACGCGACTCCGAACGGCCGAACACGGACGTCTCCGTCGCGTCCACCGTCTTCGTCTACAACGACGACAGCGCCGCCGAGGCGAGCATCGAGCGCACACGGTCGGACACCCGGCGCTGCCCCACGGAGACCGACGGCAAGGCCAAGTGGGAAGACGTGCACGCGATCGAGCTGGCGCCACCGGAGGGGTTCGACGAGGTGACAACCGAGGAGGGCCGTCAGACCAGAGCCGCGTCCGGCGAGGCGACGGACCTGCCGTACACCCTGATCACCGGCCGCAAGGGCCAGATCGTGTTCCAGACCGCCGTCTACGGCAGCTCCTCGGAAAGCCGCAGCGCAGCCGTCAAAGCCCTCTCCCTGATGCTGAGCCGCGTCCAGGGCGCTCGTTCGGCTGGGCCGTGAGGGTCCGGCACACGCTCCCCCTGCCCCGTACGGGAGCGGGACCTCCCGGCCGCGGTGCGACGACGGGACCGGAGAGGCGCGCCCCTCAGCGGGCGGGGCGGAACGGGCGCAGCAGGCGGATGCCGTCCTCGATGGAGCCGTCGATCAGTTCGAGCATCTGCGGGACGAGTTCCCGCATCCGGGGCGCGGCGAGATGGGCGTCGAGGTGGGCGCGGGTCTCCCAGCGTTCGTGGATGACGAACTTGCCGGGCCTTCCCTCGACTTCGTGGGCCTCGTAGTCGATGTTGCCGGGGTCGTTGCGCGAGGGGGTGACGGCGGCGGTGATGAACGCCTTGAGGTCGGCCTCCCTGCCCGCTTTCGCTCTCGCCTCCCAGATGACGGTCACATAGCCGGTGGGTGTCGCGGTCATGGTGATTCCTCTTCTGCTTCCGTGTCGTGTCCCGTGCTGACGGGCACTGGTGTCTCCGGTGTCGAGCCGGACCGGCTCCTGACGAAGCCGAGCGGGTACCGGGCGGCTTCGATGCCTCCACGAGAATGACCCGGCCGCTGTTCCGGCAGCCTCCGTCGACTGACTGACATCCGGCCGACGGCCTGCGTACGCAGGTGCCGGACCCGGCCGCCTATGACTCGGCGGGCCGCGTCCGCAGGGCGTCGCGGAGTTCGGCCCGCGACGTGATGCCCAGCTTCGGGAACACGCGGTAGAGATGCGACGACACGGTCCGCGGCGACAGGAACAGACGCGACGCGATCTGCGGGTTGGACAGCCCCGTCGCCGCCAGTCTGGCGACCTCCAGCTCCTGCGGGGTGAGGGCCTGACCGGCCTTGCCCCGGCCGGTCCGCGTCATACCGGTGGCGCGGAGCTCCGCCGCGGCGCGGGCTTCCCACGAACGGGCCCCGAGCTTTTCGAAGGAGTCGCGGGCGGCGGCCAGCTGGACCCGGGCGGCACGGTTGAGTCCTCGCCGGCGAAGCGCTTCGCCGTACGCCAGACGGGCACGGCCCAGCTCGAAGGGCCACTGCTCGGCACCCGGCGGCGCGAGCGCCTCCTCGAAGCACGCGACCATGTCCTCGGCATCCGATGTGATCGCCGTGACCGTGGCCGTGCTCAGCGCGAACCGTGACGAGAGGTGACCGACCCCGGCGTCGCGCAGTGCGTCCGCGTGCCGCCGCGCCTCCTCGTGCCGTCCGGAACGCACGGCGGCCTCGACGAGGTCCGGCGCGGACCACACGGCCTCGGGGTTGAACTCCGGCAGCACCCCCGGGGCGCAGATCGCCGTGGCGTGCCGGAACGCCGTCTCGAAGTCGGCGGCGCCGAGAGCCGCCCGGGCCGCCGCCTGGTGGGCGCAGTTCTCCAGCCGCCGCAGCCCCCTGGGCCCCGACCACCCCCAGACGGCCTCGCAGTGCTCCCGGCACTCGTCGAGGTCGCCGCGCTGGGCCGCCGCCATCGCAGCGACGTAGTGTCCCACCTGGGCGAACAGGTGGTACCCCGTCTCCTCGCAGAGACCGATCAGCTCCCGTGCGGCGCCGGCCGACGCCTGCCACCGGCCGGCGTACAGGTCGTCCAGGGCGACGAACATCAGAGCCGGCATGCTCGACCCCACCGCGCCGCCGTCGCGGATGACCCGGGACACGGCCTCGCGACAGCCCGGAAGCCGGTCGAGGTACGAGGCGATCAGCGCGGTGCGGATCACCACGTCGGCGTCACTCTGTTCCCTCAGCCGCGCGATCTCCTCGTCCAGGCGGCGCAGCATGTCCTCGGTGACGGAGCCGGGGGCGTGGTGGACGCGCCCCAGCGACGCCGCGGAGGCAGGCGTCGCCTCGCGGAACCGGGCGAGCACGTCGACCAGAGGCCGCCAGTGCTCGGGCCGCCCTGAGCACTGGCTGGCGAGGGTGAGCGTGAACAGTGCCGTCTCCAGCTCGCCGGGCGGCGGGCCGGACACCGCCCGTTCCCGCCCGACCGCCTCCGTCAGCAGCGCGTGGGCGGTGTCGGCGTCGCCTTCCGTGACGAGCACCAGGAAGCCGGCCGCCGTGGCCGCCGAGAGCGACCGTGCCGCCGGATCGCCCTCGACCTCACGCATGATCTCGTGGCTGACCTCCAGATGGCCCGCGACCCAGGCGGCGGCATAGGCGGCCTGCGACAGGCGGCGCCGCCGGTCCGCCCGGTCGGGGCTCAGCTCGGCCGCGCGCCGCAGTCGCGCTATCGCGCCGTCGGCGTCGCCGCGCCGCAGGCTGCTCCGGGCCGCCGACTCCACGACGGCGGCGACGGCCTCGTCGGGTGCCGTCGTGGCTCTCGCGAGGTGATCACCGCGCCGCTCGGGCTGGTCCGCCAGCGCGTCGGCCAGCCGGCGGTGGGCGCCGCGCCGCTGCTCACCCGTGGAGCCGTCGACCACCGCGGATCTGACCAGGGGATGCCTGAAGCGGACCGCGCGGCCGTTCTCCGTGACCATGACCAGGTGGTCGCGCTCCGCGGGGGCGAGCGCCTCCAGGACGCCCGGTCCGCCGGCCGCTTCGAGGACGCCGATGTCGCCGGAGCCCTCGAGCGCCGCGAGCAGCAGTACCTCACGCGTTTCCCGCGGCAGTCGTCCGACGCGGGCGCCGTACAGCGCGCGGACGTCCCGTCCAGGGCTGCTCGCCCGCCCCGCCTCTCGGCCGCGCCGGTCGCCGGAGTGCTCCGTGGACCCGGCGAACTCGAGCAGCGCCAGGGGGTTTCCCTGCGCCTCGTGGGCCACGGTCGAAAGAACCCGGCGGGGAAGGTGGGCGAAGCGCCGGGACAGCAGCCGCAGGGCGTCCGTGTCACCCAGTGGCAGGACCTCCAGCTCCGGCAGGCCGGTGGGCCGGGAGGATTCGCCGGGCTCCGCCCGCTGCGCTCCGAGCAGCCCGATACGACGGCCCCCCAGCCTCCGGGCGGCGAAGAACACTGCCGCCCTGCTCGCCCGGTCGACGACATGCAGGTCGTCGACCACGAGGAGCAACGGCCGCTCCTTGGCGGCCTCGTCGAACAGGGACAGCGCCGCGTTCAGGACGGCGATCCGGCTCGGCGCGGGACCGGCGCGAAGCCCGAGAGCGACCTCGAGGGCGTCCCGCGCGGAACGCGGCAGACGATCCAGCTCGTCGGGCAGCGAGCCGACGAGCTGATGGAGCCCGGCGAAGCTGATGTCCGTCTCGTATTCGACACCGCTCCCGCGGACGACCCGCGTCCCCCTGGCCGCCGCCAGCCCGGCGGTCGCGTCCAGGAGCGCCGTCTTCCCCACGCCCGGATCACCGGTGAGCAGCAGGACGGCTCCGTCCGCCGCGGCCGTGTCCAGGAACGCCGCCAGCTCGGTCAGCTCGCTCTCCCGGCCGACCAGCTCGGTCGTACCGGCGCTCATGTCTGTTCCTGGCTTCGCCCACATCCGCCGCGTCCCTCGTCCTGCCCCGCGAAGCAGTCGAACCACGGCCACGCGCTTGACCAGGAAGTATCGCACCCTTCGGCAGACGGGGCCCGCGGCCCTGCCGCGCACCCATGGCCACGGACCCGGAGCCCCGACCCGGCGGCGGGACCTGCCCGGCCAGTCTGCGCAGGGCCCGCTCGGCGGGTGATCCCGGGTCGGCCGGCATCAGGACGACCTCCTGGTCGTCCTCGGGCACGAGCAGGACGTGCAGTTCAGCAGCAGCGCGCCGGCCTTCGGACGGTGCAGGGTCTCGGTGCGGTGCCCGGGGGCGTGGACGTGGGCCCGGCGAGCACACCGGCGGCCTGGCCGCTCGTCATCGGGCGAGCCAGGCTCCGAAACGCCGTTGCAGCCGGGGCATGATCTGCCAGACCATCGCTGCCGCCGCCGCCGGGACGAGTACGGCGAGTCGCACCGGCAGGTACAGATCCTCCAGAAGCGGACCGGTGGCAAGGCCCAGCAGGACGATGGTGGGGTAGATGCCGCACACGGTGAGGAGCCACAGCTTCCAGCGGCGGGCGGCGGCCGGACCGGCGGGACCGGGCCGGGGCCCGGTGGCGTTCCCGAACGCGTCCCGGCTCCGCTCCCGGCGGAGCTGCCGGATGCGTGCCGCCCCCGGTGGGTTCGGCGGTGCGGAACCGCCGCCGCCATGAATGTCGCCGCCAGGGCAAACGTCGCGGTCACCATGGGCATCGGAAAGGGGAACAGTTCTCTCGTTCACGGGTCTCTCGTTCACCGGCCACTCCGGATCGTCATGCGCTTGTCGTGCTGGTTGCGTCGGTTCCCGGCCGTGCCGAGCGGCGGGCGGCCGGCCTCCGCACGCTTCGGCGGGGCCAGGAGCGTCCGTCGCTCCGGTGACCCGGGTACGGCCGTCCCCCGCAGGGGCCGCCCGGCGCCCGCGGGGGGCGCCGGGCCGGACGCCGATCCGGTCAGTGAGCGGACCGGCTGTGGTCCTGTTCCACGTACACCTTGAGGGCCTGGAACTCCTCGATCGCCCGCGGGCCGCACAGATAGCCGTAGCCGCTTCCCTTGACGCCGCCCTCCTCGAAGTCCTCGCTGATGGCTCCCCACGTGTTGATCCACACCGTGCCGGTGCGGATGCGCCGGGCGACCCGGCGGGCCTTCATCGAGTCCGCGCTGAACACCGAGGCGGCCAGGCCGTAGATGGTCGCGTTCGCCTTGGCCACGGCGTCGTCCTCGTCGTCGAAGATCTCGAACGTCTGGACCGGACCGAAGACCTCCTCCTGCACGATCCGGACGTCGGTGCGGTCCACCTCGATCAGGCTCGGCCGGTAGAACGCCCCGGCGGCCAGCGGGCCGTCGGTGACCACACCGCCGCGCAGCAGCACCGTGCCGTACGAGGCGGCCTCCTCGACGATCGCGTCCACCCGCTCGGCGGACGCCCGGTCGATCACCGGGCCGAGCTGGGCCTTCTCGTCGTCGCCCGAGCCCAGCCGCACCTGCGCGAGCGCGTCGACGAGCCGGGTGCGCACCTGATCGGCGATGTCCCGGTGGACCAGTACCCGGGAGCCGGTGCAGCAGAACTGCCCGTTCATCAGCACCAGCGACTGCACGACAGTCGGGATCACCATGTCCAGATCGGCGTCGGGGAAGATCACCATTGGTGCCTTGCCGCCCAGTTCCAGACCGAGCCGCTTGAGCGTGCTGGAGGCCGCGGCTGCGATACGGCGGCCGACCGGCGTACTGCCGGTGTAGTTGATCACGGCGACCTTGTCCGAGGAGACCAGGAACGGGGCGCCGGTGTTGCCGGACTCGGTGAACACGTTGACCACGCCCGGCGGGATCTCCGGGACCGAGGCCAGGACCTGAGCGAAAGGCTCATTGGTGAGGGCCGTCTGAGCCGGAAGCTTGACCACGGCGGTGCAGCCGGCGGCCAGCGCCGGGCCCAGGGCCCGCACCGTCAGCATGACGGGGGAGTTCCAGGGAGAGATGATCCCGGCGACACCGAGCGGCTCGGGCACCGAGTGGGTGTACTGCCCTGGGCCCGTCTCGGCGGCGCGCCCGGCGTTCTGGGTCCGCGCGGACGCCGCCGCGTACCGCAGCCAGCCGACCGCACCGCTCACCTCCCACATGGTCTCGCCGAGCAGCTTGCCGTTCTCCCGGGAGAGCATGGCCGCGACCTCGGCCACCCGGGCCTCGAGAGCGTCGGCCAGCCGGCCGAGCGCCGTGGCGCGGAGCGAGGGAGTGTGCGCCCATTCGGTGGTCTCGAACGCGGCGGCGGCGGCATCCACGGCGGCGGAGGCCTCCGCCTCGCCGCCGTCGTAGAACGAACCGACGACCGTGCCGTCGGCCGGGTCGATCGATTCCAGAACCGAGCCGGAGCCGGTCCACCGTCCGTTGATCCAGTGCTGCGCGATGGTGTTGATGGTCCGCTCCTCGTGTTTTCGCCCGGGTGCCGGGCGGCTGCGATGTCTGAACGAGCATCGCCCGGCCACCGCACCTACAGCCTCTGTCAGCTGACTGACATCCCGGCGTCCGTACTGACGCGGAAGCCCCCCACGACCGGGGAGGGAGCATCAGCGCCGGGCAGGCGGCACGGCCGTACGCCGGCACCCTCCGTCACAGGACGCCGACCGAGGGTTTGCCGAGACGTGACGCGCGTGGGGGACTGTGGTGGGGGCGCCTGGGTGTTTACGTGATGACGGGAAATCCGGAACGCTGTCACGGAGGTGTGCCCCATGGCTGACGCCGCACTGCGGCTGAAGAGCCTCGTCGAACAGGTGCTGGGAGCCCCGCTCCCGGTGCGGATCCGCGCCTGGGACGGTTCGCAGGCCGGCCCTCCCCACGCTCCCGCCCTGGTGGTGCGCAACCGCCGTGCCCTGCGCCGTCTGCTGTTCAAACCGGGCGAACTGGGCCTCGCCCGTGCGTGGGTGGCCGGTGACCTGGACGTCGAGGGCGACCTGTACACCGCCCTCGACCTGCTCGCCGGGCTGATCTGGGAGCGCGGCGAGGACGCCCGCACCCTCGGCCAGGCGCTGCGCGACCCGGAGGTGCGTGCCGCCGTACGGGGTCTGATCCGGCTCGCGGGGCCGCCGCTGCCGCCCGCCCCGCCCGAGGAGGAGATGCGCCGGCGGCGCGGGCATCTGCACACCCGCCGTACCGACAAACGCGCCATCAGCCACCACTACGACGTCGGCAACGACTTCTACGAGCTGGTCCTCGGGCCGTCCATGGTCTACTCGTGCGCCTACTGGCCCGACCCGGACGCCTCCCTGGAGACGGCACAGCGCGACAAGCTCGAACTGGTCTGCCGCAAACTCGCCCTGAAGTCCGGTCAGCGTCTCCTCGACGTGGGCTGCGGCTGGGGCTCCCTCGCGATCCACGCCGCCCGCGAGCACGGCGTCACCGTCGTCGGCATCACCCTCTCGCAGGAGCAGGCCGCGTACGCCCGTAAGCGCGCCGCCGACGAGGGGCTCACCGACCGGATCGAGATTCGCGTCCAGGACTACCGCGACGTACGCGACGGGCCGTACGACGCGATCTCCTCCATCGGCATGGCCGAGCATGTCGGCGCCGCGCGCTACCTGGAGTACGCGCAGGACCTGTACGCGCTGCTCAAGCCCGGCGGGCGGCTCCTCAACCACCAGATCGGGCGGCGCCCGCAGCGCGACGAGTCCGCCTACAGCGTGGACGAGTTCATCGACGCGTACGTGTTCCCGGACGGGGAGCTTCAGCCCGTCGGCACCACGGTCGGGCTGCTGGAGCGCGCCGGGTTCGAGGTGCGGGACGTGGAGTCGATCCGCGAGCACTACGCGCACACCCTGCGCCGCTGGGTGGCCAACCTGGAGGCCGGCTGGGAGCGCGCGGTCCGCCTGACGAGCCCCGGGCGGGCGCGGGTGTGGCGCCTGTACATGGCGGCGTCGGCGCTGTCGTTCGAGCGCAACCGCATCGGCGTCAACCAGGTCCTCGCGGTGAGGACCCCGGAGTCCGGTGACGCCGGGATGCCGCTGCGGGCCCGTACCTGGAACTGAGCCGGCTGAGCACGGACGCGGGACGGCCCCGCTCCCTCGCGAGGGGAAGCGGGGCCGTACGCGCGCGTGCGGGAAGGGGGGCCGTACGCGCGCGTGCGGTGCAAGGTGCCGTCACTGGGCCTTGATGGCCTGAAGCATGTTCAGCCGGGCCGCGCGCCGCGCCGGCCACAGCGCGGCGAGGACGCCGACGACCGCCGCCAGCAGCAGGAACAGGGCCATCCGGTCCCAGGGCAGGACCAGTTCGTACGTCGTCATCTTCGTGCCGAGCAGCTCACCGGCCGCCCACCCGAAGAACACACCCAGCCCGATCCCGAGCACCCCGCCGAACAGTGAGATCACCAGGGATTCCAGGCGGACCATCCGCTTGATGCCGGCCCGGTCCAGGCCGATCGCGCGGAGCATGCCGATCTCCTGCGAACGTTCGAACACGGACATCGCCAGGGTGTTGACGACACCCAGCACGGCGACGATCACCGCCATGGCGAGCAGGCCGTACAGCATGTTCAGCATCAGGGTGAACATCTGCGCGATGTCATCGGAGATGTCCTGCTTGTCCTGCACCTTGATCGCCGGGTTGGTGCCGAGGGCCTTCACCAGCCGGTCCTTGGTCTCGTCCGAGGCGCCGCCGCTGGTCTTCACCATGACCTGCATGTCGGAGGCGTCCCGCTGGTGCGGGGCGAGCTGCGTGACGTCGAGGAGGATGCCGCGCAGCAGTTCGTTGCCGCGGTAGACGCCGGCGACGGTGAGGCGCTGCGCCTTGCCGTCCTCGTAGTGCACGGTGAACGTGGACCCGGCCGTCCAGTGGTGGGACTTCGCCGTGTCGTCGTCGACGACCACGCGGGACCCGCCGACGGCGAAGGTGCCGTCGTCCACGGTGAGGTCGGTGAGCCGGCCGATCGCGGAGCCGTTCACACCGGTCAGGTACTCCGTCTGCCCGTCGATGCGGGAGGGCGCGTTGCGCAGCGGGCTGGTCGTGGTGACGCCGTCGGTCGAGCGGAGGGTGCGCTCCACGTCGGGGGAGAGCATGTTGCCGTTGGCCATGGAGACGACGTAGTCGGCGCGGATCGCCGCCGAGGCCATCTTGTCGATGGACTTCTGAAGGCTGCCCGCCATCACCGTCATGCCGGTGATCAGGGCCAGGCCGATCATCAGCGCGGACGCGGTGGCGGCGGTACGGCGGGGGCTGCGCACCGAGTTCTGCCGGGCGAGCCGGCCCGACACGCCGAACACGCGCAGCACGGGGGCGGCGGCTGCGATCAGCGGGCGGGACAGCAGGGGCGTCAGCACGAACACACCGATGATCAGCAGGACGGCGCCGAGGCCCATCGGGGCCTGGCCGCTGTCGCCGTCCATGCGGGTGGCGGCGAGGACGACGGCGGTGCCGGCCGCGGCGAACAGCGCGCCGACGGTGTTGCGCAGCACCAGCGACTTGGTGGTGGCGCGGGCGTGGATGCTGCTCATCGCGGCGACCGGGGGGATCTTCGCGGCGCGGCGGCCGGGCAGCCAGGCGGCGAGCATCGTGACGAGGACACCGACGGCGAGCGCGGTGGCGACGGTGCCGGGGGTGACGATCAGCGGGCCGTCGGGGACGGTCGCGCCGAGGGTGCCCAGCAGGGCCTTGAGGCCGGCGCCGATGCCGATGCCGGCGGCGAGCCCGGCGGTGGCGGCCACGGCGCCCACGACGAACGCCTCGACGAGCACCGACCGGGTGACCTGGCGTCGGGAGGCGCCGACGGCCCGCAGCAGCGCCAGCTCCTTGGTGCGCTGGGCGACGAGCATGGTGAAGGTGTTGGCGATGATGAACGTGCCGACGAACAGCGCGATACCGGCGAAGACCAGCAGGCCCTGCTTCAGCCCGCTCATCGCGGAGGCGATCAGCTCGGCCTGTTCGTCGGCGAGCTTCTGGCCGGTGGTGGTCTCGACGGTGTCCTTCGGCAGGGCGCGGTCCAGGGCCGACTTCAGCGCGGTCTGGGAGGTGCCGGGCGCGGCGGTCACATCGATCTCGTCGTACGTGCCGGGCTTGCCGAACAGCTGCTGCGCGGTGGCCGTGTCGAACAGGACCAGGCTGCCGCCGGCGGCGACGTTGCCGTCGTCGGTGGTGAAGACGCCGGTGATCCTCGGCGTGAGGACGGGCCCGTCGACGGAGATGCGGACGGTGTCGCCGACCTTGTACCCGGTGCGCCTGGCGGTCTCGGAGTCGATGAGGACCTCGCCCTTGCCGGACGGGGCGTGGCCGGAGAGCAGCGGGTAGCGGGGGTCCTTGGTGCCCCAGTAGTTGCCGCCCTCGGTCATGAAGCCGTCGCCGACGAGCTTGCCGTCCTTGTCGGCGAGGGCGGTGAAGCCGCGTACGACACCGACGGCGGAGGCGGCGCCGGGGACGTGCGCGCTGCGGTCGAGGAGGGCCTGCGTCAGCTCGGGGGTGCGGCCGACGGTGTCGCCCTTGTCCTCCCGGTCCTGGGCGCGCACGGCGACGTCGACGTGGTCGAAGCCCTTGGCCGAGCTGTTCTGCAGGGCGTTGGAGAGGGTGTTGGTGAAGACGAGGGTGCCGGAGACGAACGCCACGCCGAGCATCACGGCGAGGACGGTCATCAGCAGGCGGGCCTTGTGCGCGAGGACGTTGCGCAGGGCGGTGCGGAACATCAGCTGGTACGGCCCTTCGCGTCGAACTGCTTCATGAAGTCGAGGACGGCGTCGGCGCTGGGCCGCAGCATCTCGTCGACGATCCGCCCGTCGGCGAGGAAGACGACGCGGTCGGCGAAGGAGGCGGCGACGGGGTCGTGGGTGACCATGACGACGGTCTGGTCGAGTTCGCGCACGGAGTTGCGGAGGAAGCCGAGAACCTCCGCCCCAGAACGGGAATCGAGGTTTCCGGTCGGTTCGTCGCCGAAGACGATGTCCGGTTTGGAGGCGAGGGCGCGGGCGACGGCGACGCGCTGCTGCTGGCCGCCGGAGAGCTGCGAGGGACGGTGGGAGAGGCGCCCGGACAGGCCGACCATCTCGATGACGGTGTTCAGCCACTGCTTGTCGGGCTTCCGCCCGGCGATGTCCATCGGCAGGGTGATGTTCTCCAGCGCGGTCAGGGTGGGCAGCAGGTTGAACGCCTGGAAGATGAAGCCGATCTTGTCGCGGCGCAGCCGGGTGAGCTGCTTGTCCTTGAGGGAGCCCAGCTCGGTGTCGCCGATGCGCACGGAGCCGGAGGAGAAGGTGTCGAGTCCGGCCACGCAGTGCATCAGCGTGGACTTTCCGGAGCCGGACGGGCCCATGATCGCGGTGAACTCGGCCTGCCGGAACTCGACGGAGACCCGGTCGAGGGCGACCACCTGGGTCTCGCCCTGGCCGTAGATCTTGGACAGGTCCGTGGCGCGGGCGGCCACGGTGGCCGCGGTCCGGCCGGCGACGGGTGTGGTGGTCACGGGGACGGCACTCCTCGGGTACGAAGCTGACGGATCGGATCGTCTTCCATGGTTCCGTCGCCGGGAGGCCGTGGAGTCAGCCGCTGTTCCGGTTCCCGGGGCAGTCTTCGGTCGGACCCGAGCCCGGTCGTGTCATACCTGGGGATGACGGACGCCCGGCGGCGATGTCCGTTCGCACATATTTCGTACAGCCGTCAACAACCGGGAGCGTGCCCCGCTTCCGACGGTGAAATTCCGTCATTCCACGTGCGTGCCGGGGCGCCCCCGGCAACGCTGATGGCAAGTGCGGACAGCGTGTTCCGGTGTCTGATGCACCCTCAGAACTCAATAAAATAAGACAACATCGGGTCCCCTGCCCGCTGTCCGGGAGACGTCTCCCGATAGGCTCGAACCTCGAAGCGGAGCCCATGGCCTGCCCGGATGGTGGAATGCAGACACGGCGAGCTTAAACCTCGCTGCCCCTTCGCGGGCGTGCCGGTTCGAGTCCGGCTCCGGGCACCACCCCTCCCCCCGCCAGGCCTGTCCGAAAGCCGTCCCGCCGCAGGCCTGTCGGCACCGCGCCCGGTTCGATTCGGCCACCCGTCGCTTGACTCGCTCACCCGCCGGCGTCCGCGAAGATCTGCCGCCCGGCCTCGGCCACGGACGGCCCGGTGAGCGCCGACGTGCGCGCTCACCGGGCCTCGGTCCGCGCTCAGACCGTGCAGCGCAGCTTCTTCTTCACCTTGGGCACGAGATCCAGCGTCAGCGCCCTGAGAGCGCTGCGGTGTCGGTCGATGTCCTCGGCGTCGCCGGGGTCGGCCGAGACGTAGGTGATGAGTGCGTCGACTTCCGGGCCCTTGCAGTCGGTGCTGACCATCGACTGGTTGTCGCCCAGTGCTCCCAGCCCTTCGAAGGGCAGGTCGTCCATCTTCTTCCGGTTGGTGAATCGGAAGGCCTCGGAAGGATCCATGGGGTCGTACACCTTGTCCACGATGTCGACGCGCAGCACGGCAACAGGCTCACTGTCGACGATGATCGAGCAGAATCCGGAGTGCTCGGACGGGTCCAGGAAGTCCTGATCAGCGGCCCTCATCTCTTTCCCGTCGACCAGGAACGGGTCGAGCTTCGCCTCGTCGAGCGGTATCCCGCAGGCCTCGGACAAGACCGTGTACTCCCGCCCGCCGTCGCACGCGGCGAGAGACAGGGCGAGCGCGGCGGTGAGGGCGCACGTGAGCGCCCGCGTCTTCCTTGTGTGCATCATTGGCTGCCCGACACTCCCTGCGCCTTCTTGTTCCCGTCGTTGGCGGATTCGTCGATCTGCTTGTAGACCCCATGCTGTCCGGAATACCCCTCGTGTGCCGGGTCCTCGGCCCACTCCTTGTTCTGCTCGTACCAGATGTCGGCTATGGCCTGGAGTTCTCCTCTGCGCTTTTGATACGTGCTCTGGTTCTTCACGGCAGCCGCGTCCTCGATCCGCGCCTGCTCGTCCTCGAGCATGTTGCTCGTGGCCATGTCCACGGCCCGCTGCGCCCAGTCGAGAGGGGGTGCCCAGGGGCCGACGATGCCACCGACGATGTGGTACCGCCATGCCTTGCGCCAAGAAGCGTCGGCGAGTTCCTTGCCCTTGTCCGATTCGGTCGCCTGGTAGCGGGCTTCCTCCAGGAAACCGATCGTGCGGCCGGCCCGGTCGAGGCTGTCCTCGGGGTGGGCCTTCTCGTTGTAGATGTCCGCCATGATCGGCTGGTGCATGACCTGCGTGAGGATCTGGTACGCGTCCCGGTTCCGGGAGATCTGCTTGCTGACCTCCATGAGCTGGCTCGCGTCGAGATCGTGCTCGACGAGGGGGCTGCTCATGGCCATGTGCACCTGGTCTCCGTGATTGCCCATCGCATAGGCCATGGGCTCCCGGAACTCGGGAGGGAAGTCGTCCCCCGTGGCCGCGAGGTGCTCGAGGGCGCGCTTCATCGCCCTGCGCTGGTCATCCGTGTGCGGCTGGTTCACGATGTCCGGGTCCGTGGAGTCGGACACCCCGGAGACGGCTGCGAACATGGCCTTGCCGACGGCCTCCCTCGCCTCGTTCGGGCCGTCGGTGAGCGGGGAGTCGTCGAAGTACGGACGCTCCTTGAGCAGCCACGCCGCGTTGTCCTGGGGCTCTGTGGTGTTGAAGAACTGGGTCGCCGCACCCGGATTGTTCCGCAGCGCGGTCGCGAGTCCGGTGACCGGGTCGCGGCCGAAGTCCTCGTTCCCGATGAAATTGAGCCGCGGGGCCGGCTGCATCTGGTAGTAGTGGCCCGGGATCTTCATCTTCTTCTCGTGGGCCACCAGGTCATTGCCCCACCGGTTCAGGAACTGGCCGTCCCACTCACCGGTGCGCATGACGTTGGCGAGGATCTGGAAGCCGTAGGAGTCACCCGTGCGCGAGTGGAACCGCTCGCTCCCCAGCCTGACCATGTCGTTCTCCCACTGCCGCATGGCAGGGCTGTCCGAGAGAGTCGCTCCGCCCAGCACGTGGCCGAGGTTCTTCTGGAAGTCGCCGAGCTGGTTCAGCTGCGTCCGGACGAGGTCGTTCGGGCTGTCCGGGCTGGAGAGGTCCGCCCAGAACTTCATGAAGCCCTCGGCGCCGACCTGGGTCGCGAACTGCTCCTGGAAGAGCGGATCGTTCTTGTAGGAGGCGAGCAGCCCGTTCAACTTCCGGAACTCCTCAGGCGACATCTCGTCGCCCTTCTCCTTGATGATCTTGGCTGCTTCCTCAGCCTTCTTGACGGCCTCGGCCGCGGTGTCACGGTCGCGGTACTCGACGTCGGCGAACCCGATCTGCGCCTGGTCGGCGATGGCCTTGAGCACCTTCGCGGCGGTGGAGTCGCTCTCCGTCGCACGATTCAGGATGCGCTGGACATCGTCACGGAGTTCCTCGGCATCCCGCGGGGAGTGGTACGGAACGGTCGTGCCTTCGGCGGCCCGGTCGGGATGGATGATCATGGTCACCGTGAACCCGCCTCCGCCGGTCGGGGTCACTGTCAGATTCTTCTTGCGGCCCCGTTCGGTCGCCTCGACCAGTTGCTTCTTGTAGGAAGCCAGCTCGCCGCGGGTGTCCTTGAGGATGTTGTAGATGCTCGTCGCCTGCGCATGGGCGTCGGCGAATTCACCTGCGGTCTTGGTGATGAACTGGCGCGACACGGCCGCGTTCACACCGGCCCAGTTGGCCCTGTCCGACTTGGCCTTCATGTCGTCCCGGGCCTCGTTCTTGAGCTCCTCCAGCTTCTTGATCATGTCTTCCCAGGCTGTGATCGCCTGGTCCAGCTTTCCGAAGTCGGCGTCGCGCAGCGTCTCGAAATTCATCAGCGGTCCGCCTTGCCGGTGAAGCCCTGATCAAGGACGGAGATCTTGCTGACCAGGCCCGATATGTAGTGCTCATCGCCCGCATGGGCGTTCTTGGTGTAGTCCATGTGGTTGGAGATGTGTCCTACGGCGTCCAGCAACGTCTGAAGTTGCTTCTCCCACCGTTCCTGCACGCGATGCAGCCCGCTCCCCAGATCGAAGCCCTGCGACGTGAGGTCCTGGGCGGCGGACTGGCTGGGGGACCAGGCGTCCCGGCCGTGCTTGGCCAGCTTCGTGTACAGCTTGAAGGCGCTGTCGCCCACCGCCGCGAGGTCTTGCTGGTTCACTTTGAGATCACCCTGCGGCTCACCGGGCTCCGGTGGCACGTGGTCGATCTGCATGGCTGTTTCTCTTCTGGTGGCCGCTTCCTTCTTGAGCTGCTCCCACTCGTCCCAGGCCATGCAAATTCCTCCCGTTAGATTCGACAGTGACCGGATCAGGGCCGGTTTCGTCGATGTGTCCGACGCCCCAGTGCGGGACGTGAGTGTGGCCAGACCTTGATCATGCTAGAGGTTGTCCCGTAACTGCTGGTCAGAGGTGAGATGATTTTGCTGTGGCTGGTGTGATCACGGCGTCGGAGCCCTCCTGGATAGGTCCGTTCACCGGGCTGAGCCCGCGGCAGTTCAACAAGCTGATCACCGCGCTGCGGCGTGAGGGGGCCGATCCGGTCCGCAA
>NZ_JALLGL010000148.1 GCF_023072675.1 Streptomyces sp. XM83C | reverse complement strand
CCCCCCGCCGCCCCGGCACCACCCGACGCCCCCGACGCCCTGGCCGCCGCCGCGCTGGGGGCCGCGCTGGGCTCGTCGCTGATCGACCTCGGCGACGGCGTCGTACGGATGCTGCTGCCCGAGGACGCCACGATCGCCCCGCTTCCCGGCTGGACCCTCGGGGTCAGCGCGCCCGCCGCTCCCGACGCCCTGCCCGCCGCCGACACGCAGGCCGCCCGCGCGCTGGCCCGAGCCCGCGCCAGGCGCGTACCGCTGGTGCGGCACGGGGCGCGACCCGGCCTCGCCGACCTGGTGCCGCCCGGCGAGGCGGAGGCGCACGCCCGCGCCCTGCTGGCCCCGCTGCCGGACACGCTCACGGAGACGCTGCGGGCGTGGCTGTCCCTGCACGGCAGCTGGGACCGCACGGCGGTCGCGCTGTCCGTGCACCGCAACACCGTGCGGCAGCGGATCGCGCGCTGCGCGGCCCTGCTCGACGCGGACCTGGACGATCCGGACGTCCGCATGGAGCTGTGGTTCGCGCTGCGCCACCGGTGACGCACGGTGCGTGATCCACGTCCCAGCGTGCGGGAGGGAGGGTGGCCGTGCGGGGCTCTGCCCCACAATGGTGACCATGCCGATACCCGGGACCCCCAGCCGCGCCGAGCTAGTCGACCACCTCGTCCGCACCCGCATCGCGGGCGATGTCGCCACGCCCCGCGAGAACAACCTGCTGCACTACCGCAAGCTGGCGAACGGCGACCGCCGCTACTGGTTCGGTCTGGAGCTGGGCGACCGCTGGTCCGACGAGCAGGACGTCCTCGCGGTCATGGCGGAGCGGGTCGGCGTCAACGACGACCCGGAGCACCGGCACGGGCAGGACACCATCGACCCCGAGCTGACGCTGTCCGCGCTGGAGCGGATGGCGGCGCGGCTGCGCAAGGCGGCCGACGGCCGGCAGCGGGTGCTGCTCGCCACGGGCCACCCGGGCGGTCTGCTCGACGTGCACCGGGCGACGGCGCAGGCGCTGCGCGCGGCCGGGTGCGAGATCGTCGTCATCCCGGACGGGCTGGTGACGGACGAGGGGTACGTGATGCAGTTCGCGGACGTGGCGGTGCTGGAGCACGGGGCCACGCTGTGGCACACGCACTCCGGTGAGCCGATGCGGGCGATCCTGACGGGCCTGGAGCGCGCGGGCCGCCCCCTGCCCGACCTGGTCGTCGCCGACCACGGCTGGGCGGGGTACGCGGCGCAGCACGGCGTGGACGCGGTCGGGTACGCCGACTGCAACGACCCGGCACTGTTCCTCGCGGAGTCCGAGGGCACCCTTCAGGTGGCGGTGCCGCTCGACGACCATGTGGCGAGCCCTCGCCACTACGACCCGATGACGGCGTATCTGCTGGCGGAGGCGGGGCTGGCCTGAGCCCCGGTCGGAGGAGGGCCGCGCGTCGGCCCTCGGCGCGCTGCCGGACGGTACGCGCCGCTGCGGTACGGCCGTTCAGTCGTCCGTACCGGGCTTCGTGCCCCACACGTACACCAGGTCGTCCACGTCCAGCAGGTCCCACAGGGCTCGCGCGTCCTTCAGGGTGAGGTTGACGCAGCCCGCCGAGCCGCCGCCGTCGTACAGGTCGCCCGCCCGCCCGTGCAGCGCCTGGCCGCCGTCGAAGAACTGGGCGTACGGCATGGGCACGTCGTACAGCGTGGAGACGTGGTCCTTGCTGCGCCAGTACACCCGGTGCAGGCCGGGCCGGGTCTCCTCGCTGTCCCGCCCGGTACGGACGGGCACCGGCCCGAAGTCGACCCGGCGCCCGGTCTGCACCCACAGCAGCTGCCGGTCCATGTCGACGCACGTCACTCGGGTGTCGAGGTCGGGGCAGCGGCCCTGCGCGTTGGGGTCGGGCCGGGCGAGGACGACGACCGCCGCCCGGTAGGTGGCGAGGTCGGCGTAGCCGTCGGTGCGCGGCAGGCCCTCGCGCTGCTGGAAGGCCTGTACGGCGGCGCAGTCCTCGGGGGACTGGACACCGTCGACGGGCCGGCCGAGGAACTCCTCCAGCGGGCGCTGGTAGGGGCCCGTCGGCGCGTCGCACATGACGGCGGCTGCGGGGCCGGTCGCGGCGGCGGCCGGCGCGGTGGTGGACAGCAGCGCGGCGGTCACGATGACGGCGGCGACCAGGGTTCGCACAGTCGGCACGGGTTCTCCTCCCGGTACGTCCTCGTTCCAGGCAACCAGTCCGGTCCTGCGGGGGCCAGGCGGGAGGCGGCCGAACCGGTGAACGCACCGGCCCGGCCGCCGCGGGACGCGAGAAGCCGTCCCGTGCCGCGGCTCAGTGCTTGCAGCCCTTGCCGTAGCCGTCCTTGCACGGTTCACCGCGCTGGTTGGTGAGCGTCACCCGGACGGGGTCGGCCGCTGTCCCCTCGGTGACGGTGTACGGGCCGAAGACGTTGCGCGCGGGCAGGACGTACCCCTCGGGAACGGCCGTCTCGCGCAGGTAGTACTGCCCGGGCGGCAGATCGCCGTAGGCGCAGACGCCCCGGTCGTCGGTGGCGCAGCCGGCTCCGGTCCGGGTGTCGGGGTCGGTGCCGCCGGTCTGCAA
Source organism: Streptomyces sp. XM83C (assembly GCF_023072675.1). Lineage (GTDB taxonomy): Bacteria > Actinomycetota > Actinomycetes > Streptomycetales > Streptomycetaceae > Streptomyces > Streptomyces thermocoprophilus. The sequence continues at coordinate 13,105 of NZ_JALLGL010000148.1, read as the reverse complement.
CCCCTCGACGCCGTTGGTCTCGCGCCACAGCTCGAACACCGCGCCGGCGAGCGGGCGTCCGGTCTTGGCATCGGTCTTCACCAGCTCCAGCGCGCCCTTCGGCTCGGGGACCGGCGTCCGGGAGTTCACGGCGTCGACGGTGACGCCGGCGGCGGCGTTGTCGGCGGTGAGGACCAGGGGCCGGCTGACGGCGGGGTCGGGCAGCTCGTAGCCGGGAGGCGCCGCGGTCTCCTGCCAGTAGTACGTACCCGTCTCGACCGTGCGCGCGCAGGTCCCGTCGGCGCCCGTCGTACAGGCGTCACCGACCTGCGTGTCCGGATTCGTGCCGGTGGTCTGCAGACCGTCACTGCCGTTGCTCTCCCGCCACAATCGGAAGACGGCACCCGGCAACAGGTCACCCGTGGCGGCGTCACGCTTCACCACCTGCACGGCGCCGGTGACGGGTGTGGTGCCGGAGCAGTCCGGGAGGTCGCCCGTGAACGGGTAGGCGTGGAACTCCTGGCCCCCGCCGCCCGCGCTGGTGTGGGTGAGCGAACCCGTCGTGAAGAAGCGGCCGTTGATGCCGGGCAGCGTCACCGTCGTCATCGAGCTCTGCTCGCCGACGAGGACGCTCCCCTGGAACTGCCCGGTGCCGGTGAGGCCGAGGCTCGTGGCGTCGGGGAAGTTCCACAGCAGCCGTTCGCGGTAGGCGTTCAGCGGGTCCGTGGCGTCGTCGATGCCTCCGCTGTAGGTGTTGACGGTCCGGTCGGTGCCCAGGACGTTGACGAGGACGGTGGCGTTCGCGGGGATGTTCCGGAACACGATGCCCTGCTGCCGGCCGCCGGGGCCCGCGAGGTCGAAGTCCACGTTGAACACCTGGAGCGTCGAGCTTCCGTCACCGGTGAACACGGTCTGGCCGCCCTCGTTCACGGCCGTGCCGGTCGGCGTCCGCGGCTGCCCGTCCACGCGCGCGTAGCAGCGGCTGGCCGCGGTGAGCCGGTCGCGCAGCCCCGCGTAGGGGGCGACCGCGTCCGGGTCCTGCCGCAGCGTCGCCATCACCGTGCCGGTGACCGACCCCGCGTGCCGTACGACGCCGGCCTCGGCCAGCACGCGCTGGCCGGCGGCCACGGTGATGTCGCCGCCCGTCGTCAGCCAGTCCGCGCCGACGGGCGGCGGGACGCGGGAGCCGACGCCCACCTCGCCGATGTTGTAGGTCTGGCCCGCGGTCCGGTCCTTGGCCATGTCGAAGTCGTCGAGGACGACGACACGGCCCTCCGCCTCGGCCGCGCGGCCCCGGACGAGGAAGTCGTCCCCGACAAAGATGTTGATCGCGTTGTCCCGGCCCGCGATGGTCCCGTTGTTGATGCCGGGGAACGGCGAGGGGCATCTGCCGGGCACACACGGCCCGAGGCCGCCCGGAAGGGGAGCCGCGGCGGCGGGTGCCGCGGAGGTGCCCAGCAGTACGGGAACGGTCGCGGCCGTGAGCACGGCGGCGAGTACGGCGGACCGGGCGCGTCGCACCCTGCCGATCGGGCGATCTGTCGTGCTTTGACTCATTCTTCGGAGTCTCGTGGCCGGTTCGGCGTGCGGCGCGCACCGACCCGCGCGACGCGCCACGGGCGGGCGGCACGCTCACCCGCGCGCGCCAACTCCGTCGGCCGGGCGGAGCACAGCGCCCGCGCCGGTGAGCTGCCCGGTGGCGTGGGGTTCCCGCCGCGCGGGGTTACGGCGGCCCCGGCTCAGGCCGGCCGCGCCCGCATCGGCGGGCGGGTCGTCACCGGGGGCCGCGCGGGACGCGGACCACGCCCTCCTGGATGACCGACACGGCGAGCCGGCCGTCCTGGGTGTAGATGCGGGCCTGGCCCAGGCCCCGGCCGCCGTACGCGGACGGCGACTCCTGGTCGTACAGGAGCCATTCGTCGGCGCGGAACGGGCGGTGGAACCACATGGCGTGGTCCAGGGAGGCCCCGACGACGTCGCCGACGGCCCAGCCGCCGCGGCCGTGCGCGAGCAGCACGGAGTCGAGCAGCGTCATGTCGGAGACGTAGGTGGCGAGGACGACGTGCAGCAGCGGGTCGTCCTCGGCGAGCTTGCCGGCGGTGCGGAACCACACCTGGGAGTGGGGTTCGCGGGGCTCGCCGTAGCGGCCGTACGGCGGCTCGTCGACGTAGCGCAGGTCGATCGCCTCGCGGGCCTCGAGGAAGCGGGCGACGACCTCGGGGTCGAGGTGGTCGTAGCCGCGGAACCGCTCGGCCGAGGTGGGCAGGGTGACCGGGTCGGGCGCGGGCGGCATCGGCGCCTGGTGGTCGAGGCCTGCCTCGTGCTCCTGGAAGGACGCCGACAGCGAGAAGATCGGCCGGCCGTGCTGGACGGCGACGACACGGCGGGTGGTGAAGGAGCGGCCGTCGCGGATGCGTTCGACGGTGTAGACGATGGGCGCGCCCGGGTCGCCCATGCGCAGGAAGTACGCGTGGAGCGAGTGCGGGGGCCGGTCCGCGGGGACCGTGCGGCCGGCGGCGACGAGCGCCTGGGCCGCGACCTGCCCGCCGAAGACCCGGGGGACGACGGCGGAGCGGGAGCGACCGCGGAAGATGTTCTCCTCGATCTGCTCCAGGTCGAGCAGATCGAGGAGATCCTTCAGTGCCTGGTTCATGGGTGACGGGTCTACCGGACGGCGGTGACCGTCGTGCTACAGACCCATGTCCTTGGCGATGATCGTCTTCATGATCTCGCTGGTGCCGCCGTAGATGCGGTTGACGCGGTTGTCCGCGTACAGGCGGGCGATCGGGTACTCGTTCATGTAGCCGTAGCCGCCGTGCAGCTGGAGGCAGCGGTCGATGACGCGGTGGGCGACCTCGGTGCAGAACAGCTTGGCGGAGGCGGCCTCGGCGGCGGTCAGCTCACCGGCGTCCAGGGCCTCCAGGGCGCGGTCGGCGACGGCCTCGGCGGCGTCGACCTCGGCCTGGCAGGCGGCCAGTTCGAACTTGGTGTTCTGGAAGTGTGCGACGGGCTTGCCGAAGACGGTGCGCTCCTGCACGTACTGCTTGGCGAACCGGACGGCCGCCTTGGCCTGGGCGTAGGCACCGAAGGCGATGCCCCAGCGCTCGGAGGCCAGGTTGTGGCCGAGGTAGTAGAAGCCCTTGTTCTCCTCGCCGAGCAGGTCCTCGACGGGCACCTTGACGTCGACGAACGCCAGCTCGGCGGTGTCGGAGGTGCGCAGGCCCAGCTTGTCGAGCTTGCGGCCGACGGAGTAGCCCTCGGACTTGGTGTCCACGGCGAACAGGGAGATGCCGTGGCGGCGGTCCTCGGCGGTGGGCGCGGCGGTGCGGGCGCAGACGATGACGCGGTCGGCGTGGACGCCGCCGGTGATGAAGGTCTTGGCGCCGTTGAGGACGTAGTGCGTGCCGTCCTCGGAGAGCTTGGCGGTGGTCTTCATGCCGGCCAGGTCCGAACCGGTGCCCGGCTCGGTCATGGCGATGGCCCACATCTCCTCGCCGGTGACGAACTTCGGCAGGTACCGCTTCTTCTGCTCGTCCGTGGCCAGCATCTTGATGTACGGCAGGGCGAGCAGCACGTGCACGCCGGAGCCGCCGAACTGGACGCCCGCGCGGGCGGTCTCCTCGTAGAGGACGGCCTCGAACTTGTGGGTGTCCAGGCCCGCGCCGCCGAACTCCTCCGGCACGCTGATGCCGAAGATGCCCAGCTCGCCGAGCTTGTAGTAGAAGTCGCGCGGCGCCTGCCCGGCCGCGAACCACTCGTCGTAGACGGGGACGACCTCGGCCTCGATGAAGGCGCGAAGGGTCTCCCGGAACGCCTCATGATCCTCGTTGAACACCGTACGGCGCACGGCGCCACCTCCAGGGTACGCATGTCTAAGCGCTTGCTCAGACAACCGTACCGGCGGGTAGGGTGCGCGTCCAGAGGGAACCGTCCGTAACGCTCGTCACGCGGCCCGGCGCGGGACCGGCGGCGTGTACGGCTCGGACGGCTCGTCGACGTTGTTCGGTTGTGGCGGTACGGCGACCCTGTGCGACTCGGCCGGTACGGCGACACTGTGCGACTCGGCCGGCACGGCGACGCCGTGCGGCCCTGCGGTCACCGCGACGCCGTGCGGTTCAGGCCGTACGGCGCCCCCGGGCACGGTCGGCGGCGAGCAGCCACAGCCAGCGGCGGCGCTCGGTGAAGAGGCAGACGACGGCGAGCCCCGTCACCACGACGGCCGCCCACGCCGGCCAGGCCGCCCAGGACGACACCACGGCGGCGACGAGCTGGAGCAGCACCAGCGCGATGGTGACCCACCCCGGCACGGGGATCATCACCTGCGGCTTGTCGCCCGGTGTCGCGAAGAGGGTGGGCAGGCCGATCAGCACCACCACGGACAGCACGGCGAGCACCCAGGAGTACGAGGCCAGGGCCCAGGGCGTGGCGACCCAGGCGATGATCTCGGTGAGGAAGCGCAGGGCCGACGCGGCACGGTCGTCCGGGCGTGGTTGCATGGGTCTCCCCCGATCAGCGAGTCGGTCACCGCCGATCGATGCTACGCCGCCGGTCGCCTCTCAACAGGGCTGATGGGCGGCGGCTTCAGGGTCGCTCCAGCCGTTCTTCAGCGGTTCTTCAGCGCCGCGCAACGCCCCGCGCCGGACGGGCCCGGCGACGGCTCACCCCTCGGCCTCCGCCGCCGCGAACGCCCCCCGGGCCATGCGGTGCAGCAGCTCGGCGGTGGCGGCGCGCCCCGGGAGGGTGCCGGCGCGGCCGAGGTGCGGGGTGGAGTTGAGCAGGCCGAACACGGAGTGCACCGCCGAGCGGGCGGTGGGCTCGGCGAGACCGGGGTAGACCTCGCGGACCACCTGCACCCACAGCTCGACGTACTGCCGCTGGAGCTGGCGGACCAGCTTGCGGTCGCTGTCCCGGAGGCGGTCCAGCTCACGGTCGTGCAGGGTGATGAGGGGCCGGTCGTCCAGGGCGAAGTCGATGTGGCCCTCGATGAGCGAGTCCAGGATCTGCGAGGAGGTCACCCCGTCGGCCTCGGCCAGCCGGCGCTTCGCCCCCGTCAGCAGCCGCCCGCTGATCCCCACGAGCAGCTCGGCGAGCATCGCGTCCTTGCCCGGGAAGTGCCGGTAGAGCCCGGGGCCGCTGATGCCGACGGCGGCGCCTATCTCGTCCACGCCGACGCCGTGGAAGCCGCGGTCGGCGAAGAGCCGTGCGGCTTCCTTGAGGATCTGCTCGCGGCGGGTCGGGGCGTCGGTTCTGGTGGCCATGGAGGCAATTCTAGACAGCGGAGTTAGCGGTCGTTAACCTGATGGAAATGGTTAACGCTCATTAACAGTCACGATCACGGATCGGCCATCGACACGATCGCTGGGTGAGGGGACCGCAAGGATGCACGAGGCACCGGAGCTGACGAGCGCGGCGGATCCCGCGTCGGCGGCCTGGCAGGCCAACGAGCGGGCGCACCGCGCGCTCGTCGAGGAGCTGCGCGCCAAGCTGGCGCGGGCGCGGCTCGGCGGGGGCGAGAAGGCCAGGGCGCGGCACACCGCGCGCGGCAAGCTGCTGCCCAGGGACCGGGTGGACACGCTGCTCGATCCCGGCTCGCCGTTCCTGGAGCTGGCGCCGCTGGCGGCGGACGGGATGTACGAGGACCAGGCCCCGGCCGCGGGGGTGATCGCCGGGATCGGCCGGGTCAGCGGGCGCGAGTGCGTGATCGTCGCCAATGACGCCACCGTCAAGGGCGGCACGTACTACCCGATGACGGTGAAGAAGCATCTGCGCGCCCAGGAGGTGGCGCTGGAGAACCGTCTTCCGTGTCTGTACCTGGTGGACTCGGGCGGCGCGTTCCTGCCGATGCAGGACGAGGTGTTCCCGGACCGGGAGCACTTCGGGCGGATCTTCTACAACCAGGCCCGTATGTCGGGCGCGGGCATCCCGCAGATCGCGGCGGTGCTCGGCTCGTGCACGGCGGGCGGCGCGTACGTCCCGGCGATGAGCGACGAGGCGGTCATCGTCCGGGGCCAGGGCACGATCTTCCTGGGCGGCCCGCCGCTGGTGAAGGCCGCGACCGGTGAGGTCGTCACCGCGGAGGAGCTGGGCGGCGGCGAGGTGCACTCCCGCGTCTCCGGTGTCACCGACCATCTCGCGGAGGACGACGCGCACGCGCTGCGGATCGTCCGCACGATCGTCTCCACGCTGCCCGCGCGCGGGGAGTTCCCCTGGAAGGTGGAGCCGGCGGCCGAGCCGAAGGTGGACCCGTACGGGCTGTACGGGGCGGTGCCGGTGGACTCCCGCACCCCCTACGACGTACGGGAGATCATCGCCCGGATCACCGACGGTTCCCGGTTCGCCGAGTTCAAGGCGGAGTTCGGGCAGACCCTGGTCACGGGCTTCGCCCGGATCATGGGGCACCCGGTGGGGATCGTCGCGAACAACGGCATCCTGTTCTCCGAGTCCGCGCAGAAGGGCGCCCACTTCATCGAGCTGTGCGACCAGCGCGGCATCCCGCTGGTGTTCCTGCAGAACATCTCCGGGTTCATGGTCGGCAAGGACTACGAGGCCGGCGGTATCGCCAAGCACGGCGCGAAGATGGTCACGGCGGTCGCGTGCACGCGCGTGCCGAAGCTGACGGTGGTGGTCGGCGGGTCGTACGGGGCGGGCAACTACTCGATGTGCGGCCGCGCCTATTCGCCCCGGTTCCTGTGGATGTGGCCGAACGCCAAGATCTCCGTGATGGGCGGTGAGCAGGCGGCGTCCGTGCTGGCCACCGTGAAGCGGGACCAGCTGGAGGCGCGCGGCGAGGAGTGGCCCGCGGAGGAAGAGGAGGCGTTCAAGGCCCCCATCCGCGCCCAGTACGAGCGCCAGGGCAACGCCTACTACGCCACGGCACGGCTGTGGGACGACGGGGTCATCGACCCGCTGGAGACCCGGCAGGTGCTGGGTCTCGCGCTGACGGCCTGCGGCAACGCGCCCCTGGGTGACCCCCAGTTCGGCGTCTTCCGGATGTGAGGAGGGGGACTTCGATGTTCGACACCGTACTCGTGGCCAACCGCGGCGAGATCGCGGTCCGGGTCATCCGTACGCTGCGGCGAATGGGCATCCGCTCGGTGGCCGTCTTCTCCGACGCCGACGCGGACGCCCGGCACGTCCGGGAGGCGGACTCGGCGGTGCGGATCGGGCCGCCGCCCGCCGCGGAGAGCTATCTGTCGGCCGAGCGGCTGCTCGAGGCCGCCGCCCGCACCGGCGCGCAGGCCGTCCACCCCGGTTACGGCTTCCTCGCGGAGAACGCCGACTTCGCTCGGGCCTGCGAGGAGGCCGGGCTGGTCTTCATCGGGCCGCCCGCCGAGGCGATCGCGCTGATGGGCGACAAGATCCGCGCCAAGGAGACCGTGAAGGCCGCGGGCGTGCCCGTGGTGCCCGGCGGTCGCGATCCCGAACTGGCGGAGGCGGCCCGTGAGCTGGGCGCGCCGGTGCTGCTGAAGCCCAGCGCGGGCGGCGGCGGCAAGGGCATGCGGCTGGTGCGGGACCTGTCCGTGCTGGACGAGGAGATCGCCGCCGCCCGGCGCGAGGCCCGCGCCTCCTTCGGTGACGACACGCTGCTGGTGGAGCGGTGGATCGACCGCCCCCGGCACATCGAGATCCAGGTGCTGGCCGACGGGCACGGCAATGTGGTGCATCTGGGCGAGCGCGAGTGCTCCCTTCAGCGCCGGCACCAGAAGATCGTCGAGGAGGCGCCGAGCGTCCTGCTGGACGAGGCGACGCGGGCGGCGATGGGTGAGGCGGCCGTGCAGGCGGCCCGCTCCTGCGGCTACCGCGGCGCGGGCACGGTGGAGTTCATCGTGCCGGGGGCCGACCCGTCGTCGTACTGCTTCATGGAGATGAACACCCGCCTCCAGGTGGAGCACCCGGTGACCGAGCTGATCACCGGCCTGGACCTGGTGGAGTGGCAGGTGCGGGTGGCCGCCGGGGAGCCGCTGGGCTTCCGGCAGGAGGACGTCGCCCTCACCGGGCACGCGGTCGAGGCGCGGATCTGCGCCGAGGACCCTTCCCGCGGCTTCCTGCCGTCCGGCGGCCGGGTGCTGCTGCTGCGCGAACCGCAGGGCGACGGCGTGCGCACCGACTCCGGGCTCACCGAGGGCACCGAGGTGGGCAGCCTGTACGACCCGATGCTGTCGAAGGTCGTCGCGTACGGCCCGGACCGGGCGACCGCGCTGCGCCGGCTGCGCGCGGCCCTCGCGGAGACGGTGACGCTGGGCGTGCAGACCAACGCGGGCTTCCTGCGCCGGCTGCTCGCCCACCCGGACGTGGTCTCCGGGGATCTGGACACGGGCCTGGTCGAGCGCGTGGCCGGCGACCTGGTCCCGGACGGGGTGCCGGAGGAGGTGTACGAGGCGGCGGCGGCCGTACGGCTGCACGCGCTGCGGCCCGACAGCGACGGCTGGACGGACCCGTTCGCGGTGCCGAGCGGCTGGCGGCTGGGCGGCGAGCCGAAGCCGGTCACCTTCCCGCTGAAGGTCACCGACCCCGTCGAGCACACCCCGCGCGGCACGCACACCGTCACCGCCGGCCGGGTCGAGGTCACCCTCGACGGCGTCCGGCACTCCTTCCACCGCGCCGGGGACTGGCTGGGCCGCGACGGCGACGCCTGGCAGGTGCGGGACCACGACCCGGTCGCGGCCTCCCTGACGGGCGCCGGGCACACGGGCGCGGACTCCCTGACCGCGCCCATGCCGGGCACGGTGACGGTGGTGAAGGTCGCCGTCGGCGACGAGGTGAGCGCCGGTCAGAGCCTGCTGGTGGTGGAGGCGATGAAGATGGAGCACGTCATCTCCGCCCCGCACGCCGGCACGGTCGCCGAACTGGACGTCACCCCGGGCAGCACGGTCGCCATGGACCAGGTGCTGGCCGTGATCGAGCCGCACGAGAAGGAGGCAGGATGACCGCCCCCGGACTGCCGATGACCGTGCCCGCCGAGGGCCTGCCCGCGCGGGTGCGCATCCACGAGGTCGGCGCCCGCGACGGCCTGCAGAACGAGAAGACCGCGGTGCCGACCGAGGTGAAGGCGGAGTTCGTGCGCCGCCTCGCCGACGCCGGACTGACCACGATCGAGGCGACGAGCTTCGTCCACCCCAAGTGGGTGCCGCAGCTCGCCGACGCCGAGCAGCTGTTCCCGCGGATCGCGGATCTGCCGGTGGACCTGCCGGTGCTGGTGCCGAACGAGCGCGGCCTGGACCGGGCGCTCGCCCTCGGCGCCCGCCGCGTCGCCGTGTTCGCCAGCGCCACGGAGTCCTTCGCCAAGGCCAACCTCAACCGCACGGTCGACGAGGCACTCGCCATGTTCGAGCCGGTGGTGTCCCGGGCGAAGGCGGAGGGCGTGCATGTGCGCGGCTATCTGTCGATGTGCTTCGGCGACCCGTGGGAGGGCCCGGTCCCGGTGCCGCAGGTGGTGCGCGTCTGCCGGGCCCTTGTGGACATGGGCTGCGACGAGCTGAGCCTCGGCGACACCATCGGCGTGGCCACGCCGGGCCATGTCACCGCGCTGCTGACCGCGCTGAACGCGGCGGACGTGCCGACGCCCGCGCTCGGCGTGCACTTCCACGACACGTACGGCCAGGCCCTCGCCAACACCCTGGCCGCGCTGCGGCACGGCGTCACCACCGTCGACGCCTCCGCGGGCGGCCTGGGCGGCTGCCCGTACGCCAAGTCCGCCACCGGCAATCTCGCCACCGAAGACCTCGTGTGGATGCTGCGGGGCCTCGGCATCGACACCGGGGTCGATCTCGGCCGTCTCGTCGCCACAAGCGTGTGGATGGCCGACCGACTGGGCCGACCCAGCCCCTCCCGCACCGTACGAGCCCTCTCCCACCAGGAGCAGTGAGACAGATGGACTACCGACTCTCCCCCGAGCTGGAGGAACTCCGCCGCACGGTCGAGGAGTTCGCGCACGACGTGGTGGCGCCGAAGATCGGCGACTTCTACGAGCGGCACGAGTTCCCGTACGAGATCGTGCGCGAGATGGGCCGTATGGGCCTGTTCGGGCTGCCGTTCCCGGAGGAGTACGGCGGCATGGGCGGCGACTATCTCGCCCTGGGCGTGGCGCTGGAGGAGCTGGCCCGCGTGGACTCGTCCGTGGCGATCACGCTGGAGGCGGGGGTGTCGCTGGGCGCGATGCCGATCCATCTGTTCGGCACGGAGGAGCAGAAGCGGGAGTGGCTGCCGCGGCTGTGCCGGGGCGAGATCCTCGGCGCGTTCGGTCTGACGGAGCCGGACGGCGGCAGCGACGCGGGCGCCACCCGCACCACGGCCCGCCTCGACGCGGAGACGAACGAATGGGTGATCAACGGCACGAAGTGCTTCATCACCAACTCGGGCACCGACATCACGGGCCTGGTCACGGTCACCGCGGTCACGGGACGCAAGCCGGACGGCCGACCGCGGATCTCGGCGATCATCGTGCCGTCGGGCACGCCCGGCTTCACCGTGGCGGCGCCGTACTCGAAGGTGGGCTGGAACGCCTCCGACACGCGTGAGCTGTCCTTCCAGGACGTGCGGGTGCCGGCGGCGAACCTGCTGGGCGAGGAGGGCCGCGGCTACGCCCAGTTCCTGCGGATCCTCGACGAGGGCCGGATCGCGATCGCCGCGCTGGCGACGGGCCTCGCGCAGGGTTGTGTGGACGAGTCGGTGAAGTACGCGAAGGAGCGCCACGCCTTCGGGCGGCCGATCGGCGCGAACCAGGCCATCCAGTTCAAGATCGCCGACATGGAGATGAAGGCGCACACGGCCCGGCTGGCGTGGCGTCACGCCGCCGCCCGGCTGGTGGCGGGCGAGCCGTTCAAGAAGGAGGCGGCGGTGGCGAAGCTGCACTCGTCCACGGTCGCCGTGGACAACGCCCGGGACGCCACGCAGATCCACGGCGGGTACGGCTTCATGAACGAGTATCCGGTGGCCCGTATGTGGCGGGACTCGAAGATCCTGGAGATCGGCGAGGGCACCAGCGAGGTCCAGCGGATGCTCATTGCCCGCGAGTTGGGCCTGGTGGGCTGAGGGGCGGCGCACGGAGTCCCATGGGGTGAGACCTGGGGGCGCCCTCTGGACAAGCGCTGAGGTTAGGCTAACCTACCTTCGAACTTGTCCGGCGGGCGCCTCGCCCCGTTCGAAAGCAGTCACACCCATGTCCAACGCCAGCGCCTCCCACCTCACCCGCCGCGGCATCCTGGCCGCCGGCGGCGCACTCGGCCTCGGGGCCGTGCTCGCAGCCTGCGGGGACGACGACGCGAAAGACGGGGGCTCCGCCGGCAAGAACACCGCCGCCGCCAAGTCCGGCCCCTGGACCTTCAAGGACGACCGCGGCCGGACGGCCAAGGCCGACACGGTGCCCTCGCACATCGTCGCCTTCATCGGCGTGGCCGCCGCGCTGCACGACTACGGCGTCGAGGTGAAGGGCGTCTTCGGCCCGACCACCACCAAGGACGGCAAGCCCGACGTCCAGGCCGGCGACCTCGACGTCACCAAGGTGACCAACCTCGGCAACGAGTGGGGCCAGTTCAACATCGAGAAGTACGCCTCCCTCGCCCCGGACGCGCTCATCTCCACGATGTTCGACGACACCGGCACGCTCTGGTACGTGCCCGAGGAGTCCAAGAGCAAGATCGAGGCGGTCGGCGCCCCCAGCGTCGGCATCTCCGTCTACGACCGGCAGCTGGACAAGCCGCTGGAGCGCATGGTCGAACTGGCCAGGTCGCTCGGCGGGGACGTCACCTCCGAGAAGTTCAAGGCCGCCAAGAAGCGTTTCGAGGACGCCGCCGCCCGGCTGCGCGCCGCCGCGAAGGCCAAGCCCGACATCAAGGTGATGGCCGGCTCCGCCAGCCAGGACCTGTTCTACGTCTCCGGCACCAACCTCTCCATCGACCTGGAGTACTTCAAGGCGCTCGGCGTGAACTTCGTCGAGCCGCCGGAGTCCGCGAAGAAGGAGGGCGGCGGCTGGTACGAGTCGCTGAGCTGGGAGAACGTCGACAAGTACCCGGCCGACCTGATCATCATGGACAACCGTACGCAGGCCATCCAGCCCGCCGACATCACCGAGGGCACCTGGAAGAAGCTCCCCGCGGTCAAGGCCGGCCAGGTCATCGCCCGCAACCCCGAGCCGATCCTCTCCTACGACAAGTGCGCGCCACTGCTCGAGGACCTCGCCGAGGCCCTAGAGAAGGCCAAGAAGGTCAGCTGACCCCCGTCCCTTCCTGAAACCTCAGGAGCACGCACATGACGACGGCCGTAGCCGCCCCGTTCCGTTTCTTCTCCCTCCAGGTCGTACGGACGAGGCGGCTCGGCCCGTCTCTCGTCCGGGTCACCTTCGCCGGCCCCGATCTCGCCTTCTTCGACTCCGACGGGCGTGACCAGAGCCTGTCGCTGTTCCTGCCGCACCCCGGCCAGAGCGAGCCGGTCGTACCCGTCGAGCTGGGCGACGGCTGGTGGCAGGCCTGGCGTGAACTCCCCGACGACGTACGGGCCGTGATGCGCTCGTACACGCTGCGCGCGCTGCGCCGCGACCCCGACGAGATCGACATCGATTTCGTCCTGCACGGTGTGGAACCCGGCGCCGCCGTGCCCGCCGGGCCCGCCTCCCGCTGGGCGTCCCGTGCCGCCGCCGGTGACCGGGTACTGCTGCTCGGCCCGGCCGTCGCCGACAATCGCGCGATCCGCTTCCGCCCGCCCGAGGACACCGACCTAGTGGTGATCTGGGGCGACGCGACCGCACTGCCCGCCGCCTCCGCGATCCTTGAGTCCCTGCCCGCCGGTCTGCCGGCCCGGGTGTGGCTGGAGGTGCCCGGCGCGGGCGACATCCAGGACCTGAGAACGGCGGCCGACGCCGAGATCACCTGGCTGGTCCGGGACGGCCGGCACGACGGCGCCGAGGTCTCCCCCATGGCCCTCGACGCCCTGCGCGCAGCCGGACTGCCGCCCGCCGCGCGGCCGTACGCGTGGATCGCGGGCGAGTCGTCCTGCGTGAAGGCGCTGCGCCGGCATCTGGTCGGCGAGCGCGGCTTCGACCGACGCCGGGTCACCTTCGTCGGCTACTGGCGCCAGGGCCTGACGGAGGAACAGCTGCGCGTCGCGGAGTGACCCTCCCCTCCCCCGCACC
>NZ_JALLGL010000147.1 GCF_023072675.1 Streptomyces sp. XM83C | reverse complement strand
GGGCGGCGCCGGGGGTGCGGGGCCGCCGTCCGGGTGGCGGGCGGTCCCCTGCGCGAGGAGGCACAGAGGAACCGCCCGATACAGAGGCGGACCCCCCGCGCGGGCATGAGGAACCGCTGAAGGCCCGCCGGAAGCGTCCCGGAGCCGCCGTCCCGGCGGCGGGCCCTGCGCACGAGACACAGAGGAACCCCCGGTGCGGAGGCGGAGCCCCCGCGCGAGGCGTGGGGGACCGCTGAAGGCCCGGCGGGGGGGTGGCGCCGGGCCTTCGGTCAGAGCGTGCGCAGGAGTACGGCCGGCTGTTCGACGCAGTCGGCGACGTACCGCAGGAAGCCGCCCGCCGTGCCGCCGTCGCACACCCGGTGGTCGAAGGTGAGGGACAGCTGGACGACCTGGCGGACGGCCAGTTCGCCCTCGTGCACCCACGGCTTGGGGACGATACGGCCGACGCCGAGCATCGCGGCCTCGGGGTGGTTGATGATCGGCGTGGAGCCGTCCACGCCGAACACCCCGTAGTTGTTCAGCGTGAAGGTCCCGCCGGTCAGTTCGGCCGGGGTGAGCCGGCCCTCCCGCGCGGCCTCCGTGAGCCGGGCGAACTCGGCGGTCAGCGACTCGGCGTCACGGGCGTGCGCGTCCCGCACCACCGGCACGACCAGACCGCGGTCGGTCTGCGCGGCGAACCCGAGGTGCACCTGGTCGAGCTGGACGACCTCACGGGCATCGGTGTCGACGTAGGAGTTCAGCTCGGGGAAACGGGCCAGCGCGGCCGTGCAGATCCGGGCCAGCAGCGCCAGCAGGGAGATCTTCGGCCCCCCGGCGGCGTTCATCGCGGCCCTCGCCCGCATCAGTTCCGTCGCGTCGGCATCCACCCAGCAGGTGGCGTCCGGGATCTCGCTGCGGCTGCGGGACAGCTTGTCGGCGACGGCACCCCGCACGCCCTTGAGCGGGACGCGGACCCCGCCGGCGGGGGCGGAGGACGGCCGGGCCGCGGCGGCGGCCGGCTGGGGCGCCGGGCGCGCGGCGGGCTGTGCGGCCGGGGCTGCGGGCGACGCGACGGCGGTGCCGGTCTGCGCGGCGCGCAGCGCCTGTTCCACGTCCGCGCGCAGGATCAGCCCGTCGGGGCCGGAACCGCGCAGCGCGCGCAGGTCCAGTCCGTTCTCGCGGGCGAGGCGCCGCACGAGCGGCGAGATCACCGGGACGGGTCCCTCACCGTGTGCGCCGCCGGCGGTGGGCGCCGCGGCGACGGACGCGGCGGGAACCGCGCTCCTGCGGCGGGCCGGGGCCGTGGTCGCCCCGGCGCTGTCGTGCGCCGGGCCGGCGGCCGGGGCGCCGGACGTCAGCGCCGTGGGCCGGACACGGCGGCGCCGGGCCGGGGGCGCGCCCGTGCCGTAGCCGACGAGGACATTGCCGGAGCCCTCCGCCGAACCGTCACCGCCGGAGGACGAGCCCGCACCGCCGGTGGAGCCCTCACCGCCGGAGGGCGAGCCGGTGCCGCTCGCCGCCCCGCCGGAGGAGGCCGGTTCACCGACCGCCACGGTCAGCAGGGGCGCCCCGACGGGCAGTTCCTCGCCCTCCTCGCCGAAGCGGGCGGTGACGACACCGCCGTACGGGCAGGGCACCTCGACCATCGCCTTGGCCGTCTCGACCTCGACGACCGGCTGGTCGATGGCGACGACGTCACCGACCTGCACCAGCCAGCGCACGATCTCCGCCTCGGTGAGCCCCTCACCGAGGTCGGGCAGCTTGAACTCCAGCACCTGTGCCATCAGCTCTCGGCCTCCCACTGGAGACGCGCCACCGCGTCCAGGATGCGGTCGACGCCGGGCAGATGGTGCCGCTCCAGCATCGGCGGCGGGTACGGGACATCGAACCCGGCGACGCGCAGCACGGGCGCCTCCAGGTGGTGGAAGCAGCGCTCGGTGATCCGGGCCGCGATCTCACCGCCGGGCCCGCCGAAGCCACCGGACTCGTGGACGACGACGGCGCGTCCCGTGCGCCGGACCGACGCGCACACCGTCTCGTCGTCGAACGGCACCAGGGAGCGCAGGTCGACGACCTCCAGGTCCCAGCCCTCGGCCCGGGCGGCCTCGGCGGCCTCCAGGCAGACCTGCACGGACGGGCCGTACGTGATCAGGGTGGCGCTGCGGCCGGTGCGGCGCACCACCGCCCGCCCGATCGGCTCGACCTGGGTCGGCTCGTCCGGGTTCCAGGAGTCCTTCGACCAGTACAGGCGCTTCGGCTCCAGGAAGACCACGGGGTCGTCGGAGGCGATGGACGCGCGCAGCAGGCCGTAGGCGTCGGCGACGGTCGCGGGCGTGACGACATGGAGCCCCGGAGTCGCCATGTAGTACGCCTCGGAGGAGTCGCTGTGGTGCTCGACGCCGCCGATGCCGCCGCCGTAGGGCACGCGGATGGTGATCGGCAGGGGCATCTTGCCGCGGGTGCGGTTGCGCATCTTCGCGACGTGGGAGACGAGCTGCTCGAACGCCGGGTAGGCGAACGCGTCGAACTGCATCTCCACGACCGGACGCAGCCCGTACATGGCCATGCCGACGGCGGTGCCGAGGATGCCGGCCTCGGCGAGCGGGGTGTCCGTGCAGCGGTCCTCGCCGAACTCCTCGGCGAGTCCGTCCGTGATGCGGAAGACGCCGCCGAGGGTGCCGACGTCCTCGCCCATCACATGCACGGCGGGGTCGGCGGCCATCGCGTCGCGCAGGGCGCGGGTGAGCGCCTGCGCCATGGTGGCCGGCTTGACGGCGACGGTCGTCATCCCTGGGTCCCTTCCTGCTCGGCCTCCAGCTCGGCGCGCAACTGGTCCCGCTGCTCGCGCAGTTGCGGGGTGGGCTCGGCGTAGACGTGGGTGAACAGGTCCATCGGGTCGAGGACCGGGTCCTGGTTCATGCGCTCGCGCAGCCCGGCGGCGAACGTCTCGGCCTCCTCGCGGGCGGCGGCGATACCGGCGTCGTCGATCAGGCCGCGCTCGGTCAGCTCGCGCTCCAGCAGCAGGATCGGGTCGTGGTCGCGCCAGGCGTCGACCTCGGCGGAGCCGCGGTAGCGGGTGGCGTCGTCGGCGTTGGTGTGGGCGTCGACGCGGTAGGTGATGGCCTCCACCAGGGTGGGCCCGCCACCGGCACGCGCGCGTCGTACGGCGTCGGAGAGGACCTCGTGCACAGCTGCGGCGTCGTTGCCGTCGACCAGGCGGCCCGGCATGCCGTATCCGACGGCCTTGTGGGCGAGGGAGGGCGCGGCGGTCTGCTTGGCGAGCGGCACGGAGATCGCGAAGCCGTTGTTCTGCACGAGGAAGACGACCGGAGCCTGCCATACGGCGGCGAAGTTCAGCGCCTCGTGGAAGTCGCCCTCGCTGGTGCCGCCGTCGCCGACCATGGCGAGCGCGACGACGTCGTCGCCCTTGAGGCGGGCGGCGTGCGCGAGACCGACGGCGTGCGGGAGCTGCGTGGCGAGGGGGGTGCTGAGGGGGGCCACCCGGTGCTCGTACGGGTCGTACCCGGTGTGCCAGTCGCCGCGCAGCAGCGTGAGCGCCTCGACCGGGTCGACGCCGCGTGCGACGACGGCGAGGGTGTCGCGGTAGCTGGGGAAGAGCCAGTCCTGTTCCTTCAGCGCCAGCGCGGCGGCGACCTCACAGGCCTCCTGGCCGGTGCTGGAGGGGTAGACGGCGAGGCGTCCCTGCTTGGTGAGAGCCGTGGCCTGCGCGTTGTAGCGGCGGCCACGCACCAGCTGGGTGTACAGCGTGCGCAGCAGAGCGGGGTCCGCCTTGGCCGCCGCCTCGGTGCCGAGGACGCGGTGGGGCTCGGTGTCGGGCAGCAGCGGCGCGGGGTCCGTACGCGGCTGCCAGGCCGGCGGCGGCGCGGGCTTGTACGCGCCGCGCTGCTCCATGACCGTCATGACGGCACACCTCCTGGTGGGAGCGGCTGAAGGCGCAGCGTCTGTGATGCGCCCCACCTACCGATTGTTCGGTCGTCGGCACATTTTGGCTACAGGCAGCCCCAGGCTGTGGACAAACGGTTCTCCACAGCCTGAAATGAATGCAGGTCGTCCATGGCGGAGAGGCGGGGGGACATGGCATCTGAACAAATGGCCGACGGCCCGGACGGCGGCGCCCC
The DNA here is from genome assembly GCF_023072675.1 of Streptomyces sp. XM83C. Taxonomy (GTDB): domain Bacteria; phylum Actinomycetota; class Actinomycetes; order Streptomycetales; family Streptomycetaceae; genus Streptomyces; species Streptomyces thermocoprophilus. Next base: position 11,560 of record NZ_JALLGL010000147.1, on the reverse strand, counting down.
GCTGCCCGCACCGCGTCCGCTGGACGCGATCGACGAGGACATCCTGCGGATGCTCCAGGCGGACGGCCGCGCGTCGATACGGTCGGTGGCCGAACGGGTGCATGTCTCCCGCGCCAACGCCTACGCACGTATCAACCGTCTCATCGAGGACGGCGTCATCCGCGGCTTCAGCGCCCGCGTCGACCACGAACGCGCCGGCCAGGGCACCTCCGCCTACATCACCCTGAAGATCGTCCAGAACTCCTGGCGCACGGTCCGCGAACAGCTGCGCCGGCTCCCGGGCGCCAGCCATATCGCCCTGGTCGGCGGCGACTTCGACGTCCTGCTCCTCGTCCATACCAGCGACAACCGCGCCCTGCGCGAACTGGTCCTCACCCGCCTTCAGGCCATCCCGGAGGTCCTCAGCACCCGCACCCTCCTGGTCTTCGAGGAGGAGGACCTGGAACCCCAGGGCTGACACCGGCCACCACACCGGCCGGATTTCGGCGCTGAGGCCGGAAACACTGATGCCATGGGTTCGTCCCTGTATGGGTACGCACACGGTCCCCGTCGCTCAGATGACGAAGAGAAACCCGCCGCAGCTCCAAGTGAGCGTCATCTCCGGCTGCTACGAGGCCCCGGAGGGCGAGGAACTTCCCCTCTCCTGAGCCGGTTGGATCGTGCCGCATCGGGGTGCGGTGTCTTCTCGGCCGACCCGGGCGGGGTCTGGTGCGTGCAGCTGCAAGCCGCGGGGACACGCGGCCCCGGGGGTCGGCAGGACACCCGCCGCCGGTTCGCGCCGGTACGGCCGTGCCGACCGGGCCGCGTTCGAAGGCTGCCGGGGCCGGCAGGTCCGGTCCGCGCCGCCCCACGAGCTCCCCGCCCTCGCGGGATTCAGCGGTCCACTCCCCACCGCCACAGCAGCTCCCCGCCCTCCGGGACCGCTGTCCAGCGGGCGGCGGCTGCGTCGAGGCGGGGGCCTGTTCTGGCGAGGGCGGCCTCGTCGATGGGGGCGCGGCCGACGGCGCGGCCTTCGGCGGGGAGGCCGCGCCAGACGCGGTAGGCCCAGTTCACGCTCATCTCGGCGGCCATCACGGCGTCGCCGCCGCGGCGCAGCACCTTCAGGCCGGAGCGGCGGTGGCGGGTCGGGGTGAGGAACTCGAAGCCCTGGAAGGTGGCGCCGCGGGCCATGGCGCCCCAGAAGCCGTCGTCGATGCCGAGGGCGGTCTCGACGACCGCGTGGACCAGGTCGTGCGGCATCGTCGGGCCGACGGGCTGGGCAGGCAGACGGACGTCCGGTCCCTTGCGTCCGCGGACGAGGACCTCGTGCTGGTTGTCCGGCAGCTTCCGGAATGAGATCTCCATCAGGAGCGAGGGTAGGCGCCGCCGGCCTCGCCGCCCAGCGAATTCTTTCGCGGGCGGCGGCCGTCAGCTCCCGTCGCCGCCCCGGCGCAGTCCGCCGAAGACCAGGCGGGCGACCGCCTCGGCGACCTCGCGTTCGCTCATGCCGCGGACGTCGGGCCGGTACCACTCCACGATCGAGTTGATCATGCCGAAGACCAGGCGGGTGGCGAGCCGTACCTCCACGTCCTCGCGCACGTCCCCGTCGGCCGCGGCGGCCTTCAGCAGCTCGGCCACGCGGTGGTCGAACTCGCGGCGCCGCTCCAGTGCCCACCGCTCGGTCTGGGTGTTGCCGCGCACCCTCAGCAGCAGCGTCACGTACGGCAGTTCGGCGATGAGGACCTCGACCATGCGGCGTACGACGTACTCCAGGCGGTCGGCGGCGCGGCCCACGCGCGCGTGCTCCTCGTCGAGGATCGCGAACAGCCCGTCGAGCGCGCGGCTGACGGCCCGCCGCAGCAGTTCCTCCTTGCCGGAGACATGGTGGTAGATCGACGACTTGGAGATGCCGGCGGCCTTCGACAGGTGCTCCATGGAGGTGCCGTCGTAGCCGCGCTCGTTGAAGACCTGCACGGCGACGGAGAGCAGCGTCTCCGGGGTGTACGTGTCGCGCTTGACTGTGGTCATGAGCCGGAGCCCTCCCGCTTGTCGGAGGCGTAGGCGTGACGGTACAGCGCCAGGGACGGCGCGTAGCGGCCGGACGGGTCCCGCAGGTGCAGGTCGTCGAGGAGTTCGTAGGCCCAGGTGCGGCCGAGCCTGCGGCTCCATTCGAACGGGCCGAGCGGGTAGTTGACGCCGAGCCGCATCGCGGTGTCGATGTCCTCCTCGGTGGCCACGCCCTTGGCGACGGCGTCGTGCGCGAGGTCGACGATCCGGGCGACCGTGCGGGCGACGATCATGCCGGGGACGTCGCCGATGACGCTGACGTCCTTGCCGAGCGCCTGGAAGAAACCGGTGGCCTCGGCGAGGGTCTGCGCCGAGGTGTCCTGGGAGGCGGACAGGGCGATACGGGTGGCGCGCCGGTAGTCCAGGGCGAGGTCGAAGTAGACGACGTCGCGGAACTCCACGGAGGTCTGCCCGTCGGCGAGGACGAGCTGGCCGCCGCTGGGCAGCACCAGCCGGGTGCCGTTGTCCTCGTCCTCCTCGCGGACCTGGATACCGGCCTCGCGGGCCATGGCGAGCAGCTCGCCCGCCGGTCCGAGGCCGCCCTCGGCGACCACATGGGACGGCGGCCGGCGTTTCTCCGCGGTGTGCGGTTCGGGGCGCTCCGCGCCGTCGCGGTAGTCGTACCAGCCCTGGCCGGTCTTGCGGCCGAGCCGGCCGGACTCCACCAGGCGCCGCTGGGCGAGCGACGGGGAGAACCGCACGTCCCGGAAGAAGGACTCCCACACCGAGTGGGTCACGGACTCGTTGACGTCCTGCCCGATCAGGTCGGTCAGCTCGAACGCGCCCATCCGGAAGCCGCCCGACTCGCGCAGCACGGCGTCGATGGTGGCGGGGTCGGCGCCCTGCGCCTCGTAGACGGCGAATGCCTCCGCGTAGAAGGGCCGGGCGATGCGGTTGACGATGAAGCCGGGGGTGTCGGCGCAGGCGACCGGCGTCTTGCCCCAGGCACGCGCGGTCTCGTACGCGCGCGTGGCGGAGGTGACGTCGGTGGCGAACCCGGAGACCACCTCGACCAGCGGCAGCAGCGGCGCCGGGTTGAAGAAGTGCAGTCCGACGAAACGGCCGGGGTGGCGCAGGGCGCCGCCGATCGCGGTGACCGACAGGGAGGAGGTGTTGGTGGCGAGGAGGCAGTCCTCGGAGACGATGCCCTCCAGCTCGCGGAACAGCTCCTGCTTGACGTCCAGCCGCTCCAGGACGGCCTCGACGACCAGCGCGCAGTCGGCCAGGTCGGTGAGGGATCCGGCGGGGGTCAGGCGGGCGCGGGCGGCGTCCCGGTCGGCGGCGGTGAGCCGGTCCTTCTCGACGAGCCGGTCGAGGCGGGCGCCGATCGCGTCGGCCGCCTCACGGGCCCGCCCGGGCACGGCGTCGTACAGCCGTACGGGATGACCGGCGACCAGCGCGACCTGGGCGATGCCCTGGCCCATGGTGCCGGTGCCGACGACGGCCACGGGGCTGCTGAGGTCGAGTGCTGTCATGTCCGCGATCCTCCCGCACGGGGTTTTCCACAGATGCGGCAGGCCCCCTTGTCCCGACCGATCGTTCGGTTACTCTAACTCTGACTTGCTTTTCCTGCCCATGTTTCGCCCAGGTCCCGGACTCGACGGAGAGTTCAGGCAACGAGGAGTTGGTCCCGCATGGCCGCCGAACTGACCGCCCACGAGCTGATCGCCAAGCACCGGCCCACCCTCGACCAGGCGCTGGAGACGATCCGCACCCGCGCGTACTGGTCGCCGCACCCCGAGCACCCCAAGGCCTACGGGGAGAACGGCAGCCTGGACGCGGCAGCGGGCAAGGCCGCGTTCGACGCGCTGCTCGGCACCCGCATCGACCTGGGCCAGCCCGGCACCGACGGCTGGGTGGGCGGCGAGGTGTCGCCGTACGGCATCGAGCTGGGCGTGGAGTATCCGCACGCCGATCTCGATGTGCTGCTGCCGGCCATGCGCGCCGGTCAGAAGGCCTGGCGGGACGCGGGCGCGGAGATCCGCGCCGTGGTCTGCCTGGAGATCCTGAAGCGGATCAGCGACCGCACCCACGAGTTCGCGCACGCCGTCATGCACACCTCCGGCCAGGCGTTCATGATGGCGTTCCAGGCGGGCGGCCCGCACGCGCAGGACCGCGGTCTGGAGGCGGTGGCGTACGCGTACGTGGAGCAGGTCCGCACCCCCGACAGCGCCGAGTGGACCAAGCCGCAGGGCAAGCGCGACCCGCTCGCGCTGACCAAGCGGTTCACGCCGGTGCCGCGCGGCATCGGCCTGGTCATCGGCTGCAACACGTTCCCGACGTGGAACGGCTACCCGGGCCTGTTCGCCTCCCTCGCCACCGGCAACGCGGTCGTGGTCAAGCCGCACCCGCGCGCGGTGCTGCCGCTCGCGCTGACCGTGCGCATCGCCCGCCAGGTCCTCACCGAGGCCGGGTTCGACGCGAACCTGGTCGCGCTCGCCGCGGAGCGGCCCGGCGAGGGCATCGCGAAGACGCTCGCCACCCGCCCCGAGATCCGGATCATCGACTACACCGGCTCCACCGCGTTCGGCGACTGGCTGGAGGCCAACGCCCGGCAGGCCCAGGTGTACACGGAGAAGGCCGGTGTGAACACGGTCGTCGTCCACTCCACGGACGACTACAAGGGCATGCTGTCCAATCTGGCGTTCTCGCTGTCGCTGTACAGCGGCCAGATGTGCACCACGCCGCAGAACCTGCTGATCCCCCGCGACGGCATCGACACCGACCAGGGCGCGAAGACCTTCGACGAGGTCGCCGCCGACCTGGCCCGCGCCGTGGACGGTCTGCTCGGCGACGACGCCCGCGCCAACGCCCTGCTCGGCGCGATCGTCAACCCTGACGTCAAGGCCCGCCTGGAGGCCGCCGCCGGGCTCGGCGAGGTCGCCCTCGCCTCCCGCGAGGTCACCAACCCGGAGTTCCCGAAGGCCGTCGTCCGCACGCCCGTGATCGTCAAGCTGGACGGCTCCAAGCCGGACGCCGAGGCCGCGTACATGAGCGAGTGCTTCGGCCCGGTCTCCTTCGCCGTGGCCGTCGACTCCGCCGCCGACGCGGTGGAGCTGCTGCGGCGCACGGTCCGTGAGAAGGGCGCGATGACCGTCGGCGCGTACACGACCGACCCCGAGGTCGAGCAGGCCGTGGAGGAGGTCTGCCTGGAGGAGGCGGCCCAGCTGTCCCTCAACCTCACCGGCGGGGTGTACGTGAACCAGACCGCCGCCTTCTCCGACTTCCACGGCTCGGGCGGCAACCCGGCGGCCAACGCCGCGCTGTGCGACGGCGCGTTCGTCGCCAACCGCTTCCGCGTGGTGGAGGTACGCCGGGAGGCGTGAGCCACGGGTGCGAGGGGCCACGCCGGAAGGCGTGAGCACCCTGGGTCCGGGCCCGGCCGCCGGAGCGGCGCGCCGGGCCCCCGTCAGGCCTCCGGGGCACCCAGCGCTTCCGGGGCCTCCGGGGCCTCCAGCGCGTCCGGGGCCCCCGGCCCGCGCCCCCGCCCCAGGCTCCAGTGGTACAGCGTCATCGCGACGCTGGTCGCCAGGTTGTAGCTGGAGACCTGCGGGCGCATCGGCAGCGCCAGCAGATGGTCGGCCCTCGCCCGCAGCTCGGCGGTCAGCCCGCTGCGCTCGCTGCCGAACGCCAGCAGCGCGTCGTCCGGCAGCTCCACCCCCCGGATGTCCTCGCCCTCGGGGTCCAGCGCGAACACCGGACCCGGCGGCAGCCCCGCCACGTCCAGCCGCTCCACCGCCGTCGCGAAGTGCAGCCCGGCACCGCCGCGCACCACCGTGGGATGCCACGGGTCGAGCGTGCCCGTGGTGACCACGCCGGTCGCCCCGAAACCGGCCGCGAGGCGGATCACCGCGCCCGCGTTGCCGAGGTTGCGCGGCTGGTCCAGCACGACGACCGGCGCCGTGCGCGGCAGCCGCCGCAGCCGCTCCAGCGCCGCCTCGCGCGACGGCCGTACGGCGAGCGCCGCGACCCCGGTCGGATGCGGGCGCGGCACCAGCGCGGCGTACACGGCCTGCGGCACCTCGGTCAGCAGCGCCTCCAGCGGCCCGCGCACATCGGGCGCCAGCTCGCCGGCGAGGGCGAGCGCCGCGCCCCGGTCGACGGCGACCGCCACCGGCACCTCGGCTCCGAAGCGCAGGGCGTGTTTGAGGGCGTGGAAGCCGTCCAGCAGCACCGCGCTCCCCGCGAGGCGCCGCCAGTGGGTCGACGGGTCGGTCATGCCGTGCAGCCTAGGTGTGTCCGGCCTGGGCAGTGCTGCCGACCTGTGGCTGCTCGGCCGGTGCCGGGCGGCGCGGACCGGGCACCTCGGCCTTGCCGCAGGGCCGGGGGAAGAGACGGCCACGCGCGCGTGCCGCCCACACACCCAGGCGGCGCAGGAACGACGTCGGCAGGAACACCGCGTCCGCGGTGATCATCGCCAGCGAGAAGAACGGCAGCCCGAGGATCACCGCGATCGCGGCGTGCTCCACCATCATCATCACGAGCAGCACGTTCTTCACCCGCCGGTTGAACAGGGTGAACGGGAACGCGACCTGCGCGGCGACCGTGCCGTACGTCACCAGCATCACCATGATGCCGCTCGCCGCGAGCAGATCGCCGAGCGACGGCCAGGGCGAGAAGTAGTCCAGGTGGAGCGGGTAGTACACGGCGGTGCCGTCCTGCCAGCGGGAGCCCTGGATCTTGTACCAACCGGCCGTGGCGTAGATCAGACAGGCCTCCGTCATGATCACCAGCAGGGCGGCGTTGTGCAGGAGGTTGCCGATCACGTCGAGCAGGATGCGCGGCTGCTCGGCCCGGCGGGAGCGGCTCACCAGCCACCACAGGGCCTGCGCCGCCCACGCCGCCCACAGCAGGGACGGCACGAGCCACTCCTGCCCGTCGAACCGACCCAGCGCCGTCGCCGCCGCCAGCACCACCCCGGCCGCCGCCCACAGCGCGGGCCCGGCCCGGTCCACGACCAGCTCGCCTTGCGCGCGTGCCGCGTCCTGCCGGCGCGCGCGGCGGGCGTCCAGCGACCACACCTGACCGCAGCGCGTGAAGACCAGGTAGATCGACATCAGGTGCAGCACGTTGTCGCCGCCGTCGCCCATGAAGACGCTGCGGTTCTGGAGGGACAGCACCCCGACCATGAACAGCACCGACGCCGTACGGGTGCGCCAGCCCAGCGCCAGCATCGCGGAGGCGACGACGGCGAGGGCGTACACCGTCTCGAACCACAGACGGCTGTCGGACCACATCAGCACGGTGAACGCGTGGTTCATGCCGATCAGCTGCTGGGCCAGGTCCCAGCTCCACGGGCCGTCGGGGCCGTACAGCTCCGAGCGGTGCGGGAACTCCCGCAGCAGGAACAGCAGCCAGGTCGTCGCGAAACCGATGCGGATCACGGCCGACTGATAGGGGGCGCGGGCCGCCTCGGTGACGCGGGCTATGGCCGTGGAGAACGCGAGAGCGAACCGGTTCACCGCGCACCTCCGGCGGCCTCGGTACGGGCGGACCCGGCGGCCTCGCTACGGGCGGACCCGGCGACGTCGTCGCGGGCGGACCCGACGGCCTGGGTCCGGTCGGCACCGGCGCCGTCCTCGGCGGGGACGGACCACCAGGGCATCGTCCGGTACACCGGCTTCAGAGAGATCTGCTCACTGCTCCACGAGGGCGGCGGCACGGCCGTCGTACGGGAGCGGACCTGGACCTGCTCCACGGTCCCGCCGGGGCCCGCCGCGCCGTCGCGCTCCAGGCGCAGCACCACGATCCGGCGCAGATACGTCTCGGAGAGGGTGCCGCGCACGCCCACCGGGCGGCCGTCGGAGTCGTGCGTGTTGGTGAAGTAGTCGAAGGCGCGGCGCAGCTCGTTCTGCTGCGTGTGGCTCGGCACCGGATTGTGGTCGATGGCGCGGCCGTCCTCGGCGGACAGGTCGTACCAGCCGGTGGTGCGTATCTCGCCCTTCGCGGTGCGCACCTGGGCGCGGACCTCGACCGCGATGTTCTGCTGGAGCGGGTTCGGCGCGAACAGTTTCCAGTTCTGCTCGAACTCCGGGTACATCCAGTCGTCGACGGCCTCGCCGTGCGCCTTGGTGATCGTGTTCGACGGGGCGACGTGCAGGAACACCATGCCCAGGTGCACGCACACCGTGATCGCCACGAGGGCCAGCGCCACGGCGGCCCCGACCTGGTAGCGCGGGGAGAGCGCGGCGACCCCCGTACGGGGCGGGGCCGGCGGTGCGGGCGGCGGCGGGGGCGCCCCGTCCGGTGCGACGCCTTCCGGTTCCGGGCCGGACGCGGGGCCCGGTCCGGGGGTCTTTGCGCCTCCGCTCTGCGTGCCGTGCCCGCCGTACGCGTCCATTCCGCCCCGTTCCCCGATTCCGGTCTCGTCTCTGCGCACCGCACGGTACTCAGCCTCACCCGTCCGGGGCACCCCCGGGCCCGGCCACGACGCGCTCCGGGGCCGCATCCGGCAGGTACGGCGGAACGGCGCGTGCAGGGAGCGCGGCGAGCGGGCGGAGGCAGAGGCGGCCGGCTCCCTACAGGACGTGCCCGGGCTGGCCGTCGTCGGTCACCACGGGACGCCCCGTGGCCTGCCACACCTGCATGCCGCCGTCCACGTTCACCGCGTCGATGCCCTGCTGCACGAGGTACATCGTGACCTGCGCGGACCGGCCGCCCGACCGGCAGATCACATGGACCCGCCCGTCCTGCGGCGCCGCCTCGGTCAGCTCCCCGTACCGGGCGACGAACTCGCTGATCGGGATGTGCAGCGCCCCCTCGGCGTGCCCCGCCCGCCACTCGTCGTCCTCCCGGACGTCCAGCAGAAAGGCGTCGTCCTTGATGTCGTCGACCGCGACCGTGGGCACTCCAGCTCCGAAAACCATGCCCCCGACGCTACCGGACGCCCCAGAGGACCCGGCGCGGCGCGACCGGCCCCCGGACTTTGCCCCCAGGCTCTACGCCTGCCCCTCCGGCTCCGTCCCGGCGGGCGCGGCCTGTACGGCACCCCCGTCGGCGTCGGCCGGTACGGCTGCCTGCGCGTCCTGCTCGCCCCGCGCGGCCGGCTCGGCCAGCTCGGCCAGCTCGGCCTCCTTCGCGGCGACGTCGGCGAGCAGCTTGTCCCCGATCTCCTCCAGCAGCCGGTCGGGGTCGTCCGGGGCGAGCCGCAGCATGGACCCGATCGCGCTCTCCTCCAGCTCCCGCTGGACGGCGGTGAGCAGCTCCTTGCGCTGGGCCAGCCACTCCAGCCGCGCGTACAGCTCCTCGGCGGGCGTCGGCCCGGCCTCCTTCGGCGCGGGCCCGGCGGCCCACTGCTCCGTCAGCTCCCGCAGCTCCGCCTCGTCACCGCGGGCGTAGGCGACGTTGACGCGGGCCATGAACTCCTCGCGCCGCTTGCGCTCGCCGTCGTCCTGCGCCAGGTCGGGATGGGCCTTGCGGGCCAGCTCCCGGTACAGCTTGCGGGCCTCCTCGCTGGGCCGGACCCGCTCGGGCGGCCGTACCGGCTGCTCGGTGAGCATCGCCGCGGCCTCCGGGAAGAGGCCGTCGCCGTCCATCCAGCCGTGGAACAGCTCCTCGACCTCGGGCATCGGCAGCAGCCGGGCGCGCAGCTCCCGCGCCCGGCGCAGATCCTCCGGGTCGCCGGTGCGGGCGGCCCTGGCCTCGGCGATCTGTGCGTCCAGCTCCTCCAGCCGGGCATACATCGGGCCGAGTTTCTGGTGGTGCAGCCGGGAGAAGTTCTCCACCTCGACGCGGAACGTCTCCACGGCTATCTCGTACTCGATGAGCGCCTGCTCGGCGGCGCGTACGGCCCGCTCCAGCCGCTCCTCGGGCCGCGCCCGCTCACTGTCCGGGGTCGTCATCCGATCAGCCTAAGCCCCCGTCGGGCCGGTCCGGCAAGCTCGCCGCCCGGCCCGCACACGCATCCGGCGCACGGCCGCCGCCGTCCACCGGACCCGGCCGCCGTCAGACGCCTTCCTCGGCCGCGATCCGCCCCTCCCGCACCGCCTTCACCAGGTCCGCGTGGTCGGCCTCGGTACGGTCGGCGTAGGCGACAGCGAACGCGGCGACGGCCTCGTCCAGCTCGTCGTTCTTGCCGACGTACCCGGCGATCACGCGGGGGTCGGCGCTGTGGGAGTGGGCGCGGGCCAGCAGGGCGCCGGTCATCCGGCCGTAGTCGTCGATCTGGTCGGCGGCGAGCGCGGCCGGGTCCACGCTGCCCTTGCGGTTGCGGAACTGCCGCACCTGGTAGGGGCGCCCCTCGACGCTGGTCCAGCCGAGCAAGGTGTCGCTGACGACCTGCATGCGCTGCTGCCCGAGGACCACGCGGCGCCCCTCGTGCCCGGCGGGCGGCACGTCGAAGCCGGCGGCGGCCAGATGCGGTACGAGCGCCGACGGGCGGGCCTCCTTCACCTGGAGGACGAGCGGCTTGCCGCGGTGGTCGAGCAGCAGCACCACGTACGAGCGGGTGCCGACGCTGCCGGTGCCGACGACCCGGAACGCCACGTCGTGCACGGCGTACCGGGCGAGCAGCGGCAGCCGGTCCTCCGGGAGGGTGCCGACGTAGTCCGCGAGGGACGCGGCGACGGCCTCGGCCTCCGCGTCGGGCACCCGGCGCAGCACCGGCGGCGCCTCGGCGAAGCGGCGCCCGCCGTCCTCGGTGCGCTCGGTCGATCTGGCCGCGAACCGTCCGCTGGTGTTGGCCCGCGCCTTCGCCGCGACCCGCTGGAGGGTGCCGACCAGGTCATGCGCGTCGGCGTGGGAGACCAGCTCCTCGTCGGCGATGGCGTTCCACGCGTCCAGCGCGGGCAGCTTGGCCAGCAGCCGCATGGTGTGCCGGTAGGCGCCGACCGCGTCGTACGCCGCCGCCCGGCAGGTGTCCTCGTCGGCGCCCGCCTCGCGGCCGGCGAGGACGAGGGAGGTGGCGAGCCGCTTGAGGTCCCACTCCCAGGGGCCCGGCACGGTCTCGTCGAAGTCGTTCAGGTCGATGACGAGGCCGCCGCGCGCGTCGCCGTACAGCCCGAAGTTGGCGGCGTGCGCGTCACCGCAGATCTGCGCGCGGACACCCGTCACGGGCGTACGGGCCAGGTCGTACGCCATGAGCCCGGCCGAGCCGCGCAGGAACGCGAACGGTGAGGCCGCCATGCGCCCGACGCGGATCGGTGTCAGCTCGGACAGCCGGCCCTGGTTGGACTCCTCGACGGAGGTGACGGCGTCGGGCCGCGCGTCGGCGGCCTCGAACACGGCGTGCGCCGACCGGGGCACCCGCTCCCGCAGCGCCTTGCCCTCCCGCTTCCCGGAACCCCCGGCGCCCGGCTCCGCGAAGCCGGGTATCCGCGGCAGACGCCGCGAGCGCGGCCCGCCCCGCCCGTGCTCCGGGGCCGCCGTGCCGTCCACGGCACCCGGTCCGGCCGTCACGGCCACGCCCTCGGGTTCCCCGCCCACGGTCGTCACCGTCTCGGTCATCTCGCCACCCCCGGCCTCACCCCGGCACCGACCCCGCCCCGCCACGTCCCCCGCCCGCTCCGGGCGCCCG
>NZ_JALLGL010000146.1 GCF_023072675.1 Streptomyces sp. XM83C | reverse complement strand
ACCGTCCAGGCCGTCGCCGCCCTGCTGTCCCACCAGCAGACTGCGGACCTGACGTCGGCGCGGCAGATGTGAACACCGAGCCCCGCCGCCATCCTCGACGCCTCACCGCCTACCGTGCACGAGCTCGCTAGGGGTCGTCGCAACACCACTTGGTTTCAGGTGGTGAGCAGATCACGTAGACGCTCGGCTGGGGTATCCCAGCCGAGCGTTTTGCGTGGGCGGCCGTTGAGTTCCTGGGCGACGTGTTCGAGGTCTTCGGGACTGTGGACGCTCAGATCGGTGCCCTTCGGGAAGTACTGGCGCAGCAGCCCGTTGGTGTTCTCGTTCGAGCCGCGTTGCCAGGGGGATGCCGGGTCGCAGAAGCAGACGGGCATGTCGGTGGCCATGGTGAACTGCTTGTGGCGTGCCATCTCGCTGCCCTGGTCCCAGGTCAGAGAGCCGCGCAGGTGGGCAGGCAGGGTCTGGATGGTGCGGACGAGCCCGTCGCGGACGGTCTCGGCGTCGTGGGCTCCGCCCGGCAGGTGGACCAGCATGGTGTATCGGGTGCTCCGCTCGACCAGGGTGGCGATCGCGGAGCGCCCGCCCGCGCCGATGATCAGGTCGCCTTCCCAGTGACCGGGCACGGCCCGGTCCTCGACGTCGGCGGGACGGTCACTGATCATCACCATCGGGTCGATGAACCGGGGAGTGCGCCGCCCGGGGTCCCGGCGGGGCTTGCGGCGGGTCCGGCCGGAGCGGATGGCTGCCTGCACTTCCCGTTTCAGACCGCCACGGGCCTGGAAATACAGCGCCTGATAGATCGTTTCCACGCTCACCCGCATGCTCTCGTCGTCGGGATGTCCCAGTCCTTGGCCGTGCGCTCGTTCACACCGACCTGCCGGGCCGCCACCCGGCGTGCGACACCGGCGGCCCGAAGCCGCTCGTACTCGTCGCGCCCGGGATGCCGGCGCGGCAGACGCACCGAACTCCGTCCGGCCTTCCGAGCCCAGCCGAAGGCAGTATTCCGGTTCACCCCCAGCTCACGCGCCACCACAATCACGTTCCCCACGACATCCAGCCGTGCAAGGAAACGCCCCCGCAAACCGGCAAGATCATCACGCTCAACGCCCACGGTCCTCGCAACTCCCATAAATCGCGGGTGTTGCGAGGACCGTTAGAACCCAAGCGGCATCGGCGGGGGCCCTTGTCGTACGACTGTCATACGGCCGCTGTCACGCGGTCGCCGTCATACGGCTGTCGTGCACAGTCGGTCGCACGACCGCTGTCGTACGGCCGCTCAGTCCTCGTACGCGTCCAGCGGCGGGCACGAGCACACCAGGTTCCGGTCACCGAAGGCCTGGTCGATACGGCGCACCGGCGGCCAGTACTTGTCGGCGGCCGACACCCCGCCCGGGAAGACGGCCTCCTCACGGCTGTAGGCGTGCTCCCACTCCCCGCTCAGCGCACGGGCGGTGTGCGGAGCGTTGCGCAGCGGGTTGTCGTCGGCCGGCCACTCGCCGGAGCCGACCTTCTCGATCTCCGCGCGGATGGCAATCATCGCCTCGCAGAAACGGTCCAGCTCGGTGAGGTCCTCGGACTCGGTCGGCTCGATCATCAGCGTGCCGGCCACCGGGAAGGACATCGTCGGCGCGTGGAAGCCGTAGTCGATCAGCCGCTTGGCGACGTCGTCCACGGTCACGCCGGTCGCCTTGGTCAGCGGGCGCAGGTCGATGATGCACTCGTGCGCGACGAGCCCGCCGGGGCCCGTGTACAGCACCGGGTAGTGGGGCTCCAGGCGCTTGGCGATGTAGTTCGCGGACAGCACAGCGACCTGCGTGGCGCGCTTGAGGCCCTCGCCGCCCATCAGCCGGACGTACGCCCAGGAGATCGGCAGAATGCCCGCGGATCCCCACGGGGCGGCCGAGACCGGGCCGACGCCGGTCTCCGGGCCGGCGGTGGGCTGGAGCGGGTGGTTCGGCAGGTACGGCGCGAGGTGCGAGCGCGCCGCGACCGGGCCGACGCCGGGGCCGCCGCCGCCGTGCGGGATGCAGAACGTCTTGTGCAGGTTCAGGTGGGAGACGTCGCCGCCGAAGTGACCCGGCTTGGCGAGGCCGACCAGGGCGTTGAGGTTGGCGCCGTCGACGTACACCTGGCCGCCGGCGTCGTGGACGCGGGCGCAGATGTCGGCGACGTGCTCCTCGAACACGCCGTGCGTGGACGGGTAGGTGATCATCAGCACGGCAAGCTCGTCGCGGTACTGCTCGATCTTGGCGCGCAGGTCCTCGACGTCGATCTCGCCGTCCTCGGCGGTCTTCACCACGACGACCTTCATACCGGCCATCACCGCGGAGGCGGCGTTGGTGCCGTGCGCGGAGGACGGGATGAGGCATACGGTGCGCTGCTCGTCGCCGTTGGCGCGGTGGTAGCCGCGCACGGCGAGCAGACCGGCCAGCTCGCCCTGGGAGCCGGCGTTCGGCTGGAGGCTGACCTTGTCGTAGCCGGTGACCTCGGCGAGGCGCTCCTCCAGCTCCTGGATGAGGGTGAGGTAGCCCTGCGCCTGCTCGGCGGGGGCGAACGGGTGCAGCTGACCGAACTCCGGCCAGGTGACCGGCTCCATCTCCGTGGTCGCGTTGAGCTTCATCGTGCAGGAGCCCAGCGGGATCATGCCGCGGTCGAGCGCGTAGTCACGGTCGGCGAGCTTGCGCAGGTAGCGCAGCATGGCCGTCTCCGAGCGGTGCTGGTGGAAGACGGGGTGGGTGAGGAAGTCGTCCCGGCGCAGCAGCGCGTCGGGCAGCGTGTCCCGGGCGGTGGCGTCCAGCGCCTCGACGTCGCCCTCGACACCGAAGGCCCGCCAGACCACGCCGAGCTGGGCGCGGCCGGTGGTCTCGTCGCAGGAGACGGAGACATGGTCGGCGTCGACGAGGTGCAGGTTGACGCCGTTCTCGCGGGCGGCGGCGACGACGTCGGCGGCCCGGCCGGGCACCCGCAGCGTCAGCGTGTCGAAGAAGGAGCCGTGCACGACCTCGACGCCGCCGGCGCGCAGCCCCTCGGCGAGGATCGCGGCGTACCGGTGGGTGCGTCGGGCGATGGCCCGCAGGCCGTCGGGCCCGTGGTAGACGGCGTACATGCCGGCCATGACGGCGAGCAGCACCTGCGCGGTGCAGATGTTGCTGGTGGCCTTCTCGCGGCGGATGTGCTGCTCACGCGTCTGCAGCGCGAGCCGGTAGGCCTTGTGCCCGTCTGCGTCGACGGACACGCCGACAAGGCGGCCGGGCAGGCTGCGCGCGAACTTGTCCTGCACGGCCATGTAGCCGGCGTGCGGCCCGCCGAAGCCCATCGGCACACCGAACCGCTGCGTGGTGCCGACGGCGATGTCGGCGCCCAGCTCCCCGGGCGAGGTCAGCAGGGTCAACGCGAGCAGGTCGGCGGCGACGGTGACGAGGGCGCCCAGCTCGTGGGCCTGGTCGATGACCGGCTTGAGGTCGCGTACGGCTCCGGAGGCGCCCGGGTACTGCAGCAGCACGCCGTTGATCTCGCGGGCGGCGATGTCGGCGGGGATGCCGTCGCTGAGGTCGGCGACGACGACCTCGACGCCGGTCGGTTCGGCGCGGGTTTGGATCACGGCGATGGTCTGCGGCAGGGCGTCCGCGTCGACGAGGAAGAGGCCCTTCTTGTTCTTGCCCATGCGCCGCGACAGCGCCATGGCCTCGGCGGCGGCGGTGCCCTCGTCGAGCAGGGAGGCGCCGGAGGTGGGCAGCCCGGTCAGGTCGGCGACCATGGTCTGGAAGTTGAGCAGGGCCTCCAGGCGGCCCTGGGAGATCTCCGGCTGGTACGGCGTGTAGGCCGTGTACCAGGCGGGGTTCTCCATGACGTTCCGCAGGATCACGGGCGGCGTGAAGGTGCCGTAGTACCCGAGTCCGATCATGGAGTCGAGGACCTGGTTGCGGTCGGCGAGCGCGCGCAGCTCGGCCAGCACCTCGGCCTCGGTGCGTGCACCGGGCAGGTCCAGGGCGTCGGCGTTCTTGATCACATCCGGCACCGCGGCGGCGGTGAGCTCGTCCAGCGAGCCGTAGCCGACCTGGGCGAGCATCTTGGCCCGCGCCTCCTGGTCGGGCCCGATGTGGCGCTGCTCGAACGGAATGCCCTGTTCGAGCTCGGACAGCGGGGTGCGGTGGGCGGTCATTGCGGAGGCCTCCTGGTCTGACGCGACCTTCGAGGGCACCACGGCGCGGGTGCCCGAACGGCCTCCCCCTCTGTCATCTCAACCTGAGAGCTTCACCGGGCCGTCTGCGTGCCCGGCTTGCACCGTCGGTGAGAGCGGAAGCCGTCGACACCCGCCCTGCTTTCCAGAGTGACCTCGTCCGTGCGGTACGTGAGCCTGAGAGATTCCGGGGAGGATTTGCTCCTTCGGCGCCTCCGGAAACCTCTCCGGAGGACTCTCCCGCACGGGGTCAGCAGCCGCTTGCCAGCCTACCAGCGAGGTCAACGCCCGGCCCTCGAGTGGCCGCCGTCCGGATTCTGCTCTTTTGTAGTGCTGACGGATGTACTGCGACACAGTGGAGGGCGGCCCCGTGCAGACCGACATCGATCCGCGCAACCTGATCGGCCGCAAGGCGTTCGACCGCAACGGCGTCAAGATCGGCACCGTCGACGAGGTGTATCTCGACGATGCGACGGGTGTGCCCGAGTGGGCCGCCATACGAACGGGCCTGTTCTCCCGCGACGCGTTCGTCCCGCTGGAGCCCAGTGAGCTGGTGGAGGGCACCCTGCAGGTGCCGTTCGACCGCGCCCTGATCAAGGACGCCCCCGATTTCGGTGTCGGCCGGCATCTCTCCCCGGAGCAGGAGTTGCAGCTCTACCACCACTACGGCCTCGACGTGGCCCCCCCGGCCCCGCTCCCGGACCACGACTTCGGCAGACTGGCCGGCACGGAGGACGCGTAGCCCCGTCCGTTGGTGGCCGACGGGCGGTGTTACGGCGGTGCCGGCGACGCCCGCGGTACGGCTGCCCGGGTTCAGTTTCCGGCGTCACAGAGCGGCGGCGGGACGAGCACGCGGCGGTACGGCTGCGCGGGTTCGGTGCCGACGCGGGCGCACCGGAGGGCACCGTCGGCGGGCCGAGGCCGCCCGGCCCGCCGAGGCTCACCCAAAGACCCCGGAGGCAGGGGTGGTCCCCCGCTCCACCGCAGTCGGTGCCGCTGCCTCCGTCTCCGCCGCCGGCCGCACCAACGGCAGCGGTTCCGCCGGCTCCAGGCCGGGGTCGTCGATCCGGAACGTCCGTACCCGACCCGGCCCGGACCACGGCGTCTCGAACCGCACCGTCACCCGGCCCAGCCCGCTGCCCTGCACCCAGCCGTGCCCGTAGTCGGCGTGCCGCACATCGTGCCCGGGATGCCAGCGCCGCTCGGCGGGTCCCCCCTCGGCCGCCGCCTCACCCTGTGTCCCGGTCCCGCCCGTGCCCCGGGTGTCACCGGAGCCTCCGATCACCCCCAGATCGCCACCGTCCGCCTCCCCCGTCTCCTGCGCCGCGTGGGCCACCTGCGCGAAGAGGTCCTCCTGGGTGTAGTCGGCCAGCCCGCTGACGCCCACCCCGAGCAGTCGCACGCCCCCTGTCGTGTCCACGCCCTCCAGCAGTCGTGCGGCGGCCTCCTGCACCACCGCCACGTCGTCCGTCGGGCCGCGCAGCGTCTCGGATCTGGTCAGGGTGGAGAAGTCGTACCGCCGTACCTTGAGGACGATCGTCCGCCCCGACAGCCCTGCGCGGCGCAGTCTTCGTACACACCGGTCGGCGAGCCGCCGCACCTCCGACCCGATCCGCAGCCGGTCGTGGATGTCGATGTCGTACGTGTCCTCCACGGAGACCGACTTCGTCTCCCGCTCGGCCACCACGGGCCGGTCGTCCCGCGCCAGCGCCATGGCGTACACCCCGTGTCCATGGGCCTTGCCGAGCAACCGGACCAGTTCGTCCTCGCCCGCCTCCACCAGTTCCTCGACCGTGGTGATGCCGGCCCGCCGCAGATGGTCGCCGGTCGCCGGGCCGATGCCGGGCAGGGTGCGTACCGGCATCGGCGCGAGCAGGGCCCTCTCGGTGCCCGGCTCGATCAGCACCAGCCCGTCCGGCTTGGCCTGCTCGGAGGCGATCTTCGCCAGCATCTTCGAGGCGGCCAGCCCCACGGAACCAGTCAGTCCGGTCACCGCGCGGATGTCGGCCCGCAACCGCTCCCCCACCCGCCGCGCCGACTCGCTGTCCCAGGCCGCTCCCCCGGCCTCCAGGTCGACGAACGCCTCGTCCAGGCTCAACGGCTCCACCAGCGGCGACAGCTCGCGCAGCAGCCCCATCACCTGCTCGCTGATCGACCGGTAGAAGGCGCCCCTCGGTGTCAGATACGCCGCGTTCGGTGCCAGCCGCCGCGCCTGCGCCGTGGGCATCGCCGAGTGCACCCCGAACACGCGGGCCTCGTAGGACGCCGTCGCCACCACGCCACGCGGCCCCAGCCCGCCCACCACGACGGCCTTCCCGCGCAGGCTCGGCTTGGACGCCTGCTCCGCCTGCGCGAAGAAGGCATCCATGTCGAGATGCAGGATCGTGGGTGCGGTTCTCACATCTCCGATGCTGCACCACACCACTGACAATGCCCCCGCAGGGCCGCTCGCCCGGCCGCCGACCGGTCCGGCACCGCGTGCGACGGGTCGTGACGGTCGGTGACCCGGCCGCTGCGAAACCGCTCAGACGGCCCGGTTCCGCCGCCGGGCAAGCTCATCGGCGGGGTTGTGGCCGACCAGGGTCTCCCCGGTGTCGACACGCTCTCCGTGCAGCTGCGACAGCGCACTCTCCACATCCCGCCAGACAACGCCGACGGCGATGCCGAAGATGCCCTGACCGCCCTGGAGCAGCGCGTGGACCTCGTCGGGCGAGGTGCACTCGTAGACCGTGGCGCCGTCGCTCATCAGTGTCATGCGTTCGAGGTCGGAGAAGCCCCGCTCGCGCAGGTGCTGGACGGCGGTGCGGATGTTCTGCAAGGACACGCCGGTGTCCAGGAACCGCTTCACGATCTTCAGGACGACGACGTCCCGGAAGCTGTACAGGCGCTGCGTCCCCGACCCGTAGGCGGGCCGCACGCTCGGCTCGACGAGCCCGGTGCGGGCCCAGTAGTCCAGCTGCCGGTAGGTGATGCCGGCGGCCGCACAGGCCGTCGGGCCCCGGTAGCCGATCTCCTCGGACGTCATGGACGTCGCCCCTCCGCTGCTCGGCACGGCCGTCGGTCGCTGCGGAGCGTGCTCACCCGCGCTGCCGGGGCGGGTGTACGCCCTGGGCGAGCGGAGCCGCGAGCTCGGGGGCGGGTACGGACCGCTCGCCCCGAGTCCGGGTCCGGGGACACCCCCGGCCAAACCGTCGCCGCTGCTTCTCACGCCGACCTCCGTCCTTGACCTGCCTTCTCGACGGTAGGCAGCCACCAGGGGTGCGTCAACGACCGCCACACTCGGCACGCCGAGTGATAATCACCCTGGGAGTGGTTTGCCGTACCCCACCGCGGGGAAAGGCTAGCCGAATGCTCTCGGAGACGGCCGTAGGACGCTCTCAGCGGCCGTCGGCACGTGCCGCATTCCGCGCCGTCGCACGGGCCCGCACCGCACCCGGGGCGGGCTCCTCGGACCGTCCGGCAGGTCCGCCGGGTCCCGTAGGCCCGGAGGCTCCCGCGGGCTACTGGTTGCTGGTGCCGAAGTCCTCGGGCGAGATCTGGTCGAGGAACTCGCGGAACTTCTCCACCTCGTCCTCCTGCTCGTCCGGGATCGCGATGCCCGCGTCGTCGAGCACCGCGTCACTGCCGTAGATCGGCGTGCCGGTGCGCAGCGCCAGCGCTATGGCATCGGACGGGCGGGCGCTCACCTCGACCCCGCTGGCGAAGACCAGCTCGGCATAGAAGACACCCTCACGCAGGTCCGTGATGCGTACCTCGGTGAGTTCCTGGCCCACGGCTTCCAGCACGTCCTTGAACAGGTCGTGGGTCAGCGGCCTGGCCGGGGCCATGCCCTGCTGGGCGAAGGCGATCGCCGTCGCCTCCCCCGGCCCGATCCAGATGGGGAGGTAGCGGTCGCCTCCCACTTCCCGCAGGAGCACGATCGGTTGGTTGGAGGGCATCTCGACCCGGACACCTACGACATCGAGCTCGTTCACACAGCAACCCTAGGCCGTGCCCGGGACGTTTGGGTAGTCGGGCCCGCAACGCGTGGCCCACGACGCATCGCGGGCGGCGCTCTCCCGGGGCCGTCTCAGGGCAGCCGCACGCCGAGAGCCGTCTGCACGAGCGCCGAGTGCAGCTTGACGGTGAGCGCCGCCAGCTCCTTGGTGCGCTCCTCCGCCAGGGTCCTGGTCTGCGGATTCCGGTGCCGCTTGAGCGGCGCCACCACCTGGTCCACCAGTCCGGCCTCACGGTCGGCGGCGGCCTTCATCACCCGCAGATGTCTCGGCTCGATCCCGAACCGGCCGAGCTGGGCGATGAGCGTGGCGACCGTGACCGCCTCCGCGTCGTAGACGCCCTCCTCCAGCGGAGCGATGAGCCCGTACGACTCCCACTCCTCGAGCTCCTGCTCGCAGATGTCCGCCGCGGCCAGGAGCTGGGCCCGCCCGATCCGTGCCGCGGTCGGCCTGTCGGACAGCTCCCCGTCGTCGCCGTCCCGCTGCCGGCCGAGCGCCGGCAGCCGCACGGGCTCGCCGCGCTCCATGGCGTCCAAATGCTCCCGGATCACCTTGAGCGGCAGATAGTGGTCGCGCTGCATCCGGAGCACCCGTGCCAAGCGCTCCACATCCTGCGGACTGAACTTGCGGTATCCCGACGGGGTCCGCTGCGGCTCGATGAGCCCCTCCGACTCCAGGAAACGGATCTTGGAGATGGTGACTTCGGGAAACTCGTCACGCAGCACGTTCAGCACCGTGCCGATGCTCATCAGCCCACTGTCCGCGGCGGCGGTGCCGCTGCCGGCACCGCCGCTCGGTGTTCGAAGCATGGACCTTCCCTGGGGGTCCCCCCGGACGGGTGTCCGGGGGAGGGTCAGTAGCCCCGCTGGCTCGCGTAGAAGACCAGCCGGTACTTGCCGATCTGCACCTCGTCACCGTTCGACAGAGCGACCTGGTCGATGCGCTCACGGTTGACGTAGGTGCCGTTGAGGCTGCCCACGTCGGCGACCGAGAACGTGCCGTCCGGGCCGCGCCGGAACTCCACGTGCCGACGCGAGACCGTGACGTCGTCCAGGAAGATGTCGCTCTGCGGGTGGCGGCCGGCCGTGGTCAGGTCGCCGTCCAGCAGGAAGCGGCTGCCCTGGTTGGGGCCTCGGCGCACGACCAGCAGCGCGGAGCCCACCGGCAGCGCGTCCACGGCGGCCTGGGCCTCCGGGGAGAGCGCCGGCATCTGCGTCTGCCCCGTGGTCTCGCCGTCGTAGGCCTCGATCCCGGAGATCGAGATCGTCGACGTCGTCTCCGATGCCCGCTCGGGGACCGCTCCCGGCCGCAGCGGCGCGCCGCAGTTGGAGCAGAAGCGGCTGTTCTCCGCGTTGCGGTTACCGCACCTCGTACACACCAGGGCCGACATAGGGGAAAACCCTCCACCCGTACTTGAGGTTGACGGTTGCCCGAAACCTATGCCGCCGGACTGGGCAGGGTCAACAGACGGCGCGCCCTGACCTCCCGGGATGTCACCCCCCGCGCCGGCCACCTGGTCCCGGAACAACGGCCGCTGGCCCTCCGCGTCGGGCTGTGCGCGGTGGACAGCGGTGGCGTTGTCGCTGCCCTCTCGCGCGCTCTTGCCGAACAACTTCGCAAACAACTTCACGGGCGATTCCCCTTGACCGAAACAGACCCGCCCGTGGGGCAGGACGAACCCTGACTGAACACACCGGTCGACCCGGACATCCTCACAACGTCCGTATCCACCAGACAGTTTCCACCACGCACCACCTCTTCGGTGCGCCGACCCCCCCGCAACCTCATGCCCTTGCCGGACAGCTCCCATGCGCCGCCGGTTCACTCGGAGGACGACCGAGCGTAGTCAGGCCGCTTCGCGGCTCGCAAGGCGTCCACGACGATCTTGTCCGATCGCTCCACGGCCACCGTGGCCTGCTCCTTCTCCAGAGTCTGCACCACGCCTCCCGGGATGTTGAGCGCCGGTTCGAGATCCTGCGGCTTGCCGATGACCTTGAAACGATAGGGCGCGGCGATCTTGTTCCCGTCGACGCTGACACTGCCGCCGGAATCCGTCAGGTACGTGCCGGCGACGACACGCACACCGTTCACCTGGATCGCCTCCGCGCCGGCGGCGCGCAGCTCCTGGATGGCATCGAGCAGCATGTCGGCCTCGACCGTCCCCTTCGTGTCCTCGATCGTCAGCGTGATACCGGGGCCCTGAGCCGCCACGGTGCCCGCCAGGATGCCGAGTTGGCGTTCTCTCTCAGCGGTCTGCTTGCGGGCCTCCTCGGCCTGGTCTGAGCTGTTCTCCAGCTCCTCACGCTGCTTCTCGAGCCCTTCCTTCTCGTCCTCAAGACGCTCTGTGCGGTCATCGAGTTCATCGAGGATACGGACAAGATCTTCCTGACGGGCCCCGCGGAGCGCGTTGTCGGTGTCGCTGTTCGACGCGACCTGCACGGCCAGACCGAAGCCGAGGCCGAACAGCAGCAGCGCCACGATGAGTTGGGCGCGGGTGACGCGCGGCGGCCACAGCCCCTTCACCAGCCGCTGCCGGCCGGTCAGCTCACGCTGCTGCTCGTCTGCGTCCGGCTCACCCGCCGGTCCGGCCGGCTCAGGAGGCGCGGGGACCTCCTCGGGCAGCTCTTTGCGCAGCGGGTTGCGGGGTGTCTCGTCCTGGTTGCTCATCGGCCTCACGCCCGGAACACGTGCCGGCGGATCGCCGCGGCGTTGGAGAAGATGCGGATGCCGAGCACGACGACGACACCGGTGGACAGCTGGGCGCCGACGCCCAACTTGTCGCCCAGGAACACGATCAGCGCGGCGACGACCACGTTCGACAGGAACGACACCACGAACACCTTGTCGTCGAAGATGCCGTCGAGCATGGCCCGCAGTCCGCCGAACACGGCGTCGAGCGCCGCGACGACGGCGATCGGCAGATACGGCTCGACGGCCGCCGGAACCTCCGGCCGGACCAACAGTCCGGCCACGACTCCCACGACGAGGCCCAGTACGGCGATCACGATGTGCCCTTCTCGGATTTCTCGGTGTTCGGCTGTGCGGTGCCCGGCTGAGCCGTGGACGGCTGTGCCGTGCGGACGGTGACACTGGGGGCCGCGGGCAGCCGGACGTCGTCCTGGACGGAGATGCTGGTCCTGATGCCGTAGTTCTCCTGCAGCGCGTGCAGGTACAGCCCGTCGGCACTGTCCTGGAAGCGGGTGCTCAGCTGCCGGCCGTCCCCCACCGCGAGCACCGTGTACGGCGGCACCAGCGGTTTGTTGTCGACCAGTATGGCGTCACCCGCGGCCCTGATCGCCGACAGCGCGGTCAGCCGCTGCCCGTTGATGGAGACGGCCTCGGCGCCGGATTCCCACAGTCCGTTGATCACGCGCTGCATGTCCCGGTCGCGTACCCGGCCCGTGTCGGAGAACCCGCTGGCCGTACGGGGGTCGCCGTCGGCACCTGTGCCGGCCTCCTCGGCGTCGTCGACGACGAGTTTCACGCCGGGCCCGTGCACCTCGGTGGCGCCGGACAGCAGTTCCACGAGTTCCGCCCGGTCGTTGCCGCCGCTGTGCTTCAGCGCCTCCCGCTGCCGTGCGCTGACGTCGTCGCGCAGCTTGTCGATGTCGTCCTCAAGCGCGTCCGCCGCGTCCGTCTCACGGTCGATGCGGTCGATGAGCTCCTCGCGCTCCTTGGCGACGACAGGTGCGGCGACCCGTGCCTGTGCCGCGCCCACGGTGACGACGAGCGCGGCGAGGACCAGGCCCGCGGCGAGCCCCAGCTTGGCGCGGAGCGTCTTGGGCAGGCCGCCCTCGCCCGCGGCCTTCTTGCGGGCGGCGGCTTCGGCGTAGCCGTCGTCGAGGCTGTGGTCCATGACGTTGGTGAGCAACGACATGGACGCGTCCGGCCGCGACGGGGGTGTGCGACTGCTCCGAACGGGGGGCTGCTGCGGCATGCCGCACATCGTCGCACGTCGCCGCCGCTACCTCCGAACGGCCCCACCGCAGTGCCGGGCAGCCCCCGCCACGGGGACTGCCCGGGCACGCGCGCGTGCGGCCTTTCGTACCGCCTGCGCGGTTGTCTACCGGCCGGCGCTGTCCACGACGGCCGACCACTCGTCGAGGAGGGCCTGAGCGGAGGTGTCGTCCGGGCCCTCCGCCCACAGGTGGGTGACGGCTTCGGCGGGGTCGGGCAGGACCATGACCCAGCGCCCGTCGGCCTCCACGACCCGCACCCCGTCGGTGGTGTCCACGAACCGGTCTCCGGCCGCTTCGACGACCCGCCGCATCACAAGGCCCTTCACCGCCCACGGGGTCGCCAGGTCCCGCTTGATGACGTGCGCCCGCGGGATGCGTGCGTCGATCTGGCTGAGGGTGAGCTGGGTGCGGGCGACGAGCCCGATCAGGCGTACGAAGGCAGCGGTGCCGTCGTAGACGCTGCTGAACTCGGGGACGATGAATCCGCCGTTGCCGTCGCCGCCGAAGATGGTCCCTTCCTGGCGTCCGACCCGGGTCAGATCGTCCGGGGACGTCGTGGTCCACTCGACCTGCGTGCCGTGGTACGCGGCGACCTGCTCGGCGATCCGGGTGGTGGTCACGGGGAGCGCCACACGGCCGCTGCGCCGCTCCGCGGCGACGAGGTCGAGCATGACGAGCAGCGCCCGGTCGTCCTCGATGATCCGGCCCTTCTCGTCGACCAGGGACAGCCGCTCGCCGACAGGGTCGAAGCGCACGCCGAAGGCGGCACCGGAGGACGCCACGATCTCCCCGAGGCGTACGAGCCCCGCACGCCGCATCTCCACGGTCTCGGTGGGCCGGGATTCGTCGAGGCCGGGGTTGATGGTCAGCGAGTCGACGCCGAGCTTGCCGAGCAGGCTGGGCAGCACGAGGCCAGCACTGCCGTTGGACGCGTCCACGACGACTTTCAGCCCGGATTCGGCGATGCCGGTGGTGTCGACGTTGCGCAGCAGCGACCCGGTGTACGAGTCGAAGACACTGGCCGGGAAGTGCAGGTCGCCGATCTCGCCGGGGAACGCGCGCCGGTACTCCTGCCGGGCGAAGACCCGGTCGAGTTTGCGCTGGCTGCCCTGTGACAGGTCGGCGCCGTTGCCGTCGAAGAACATGATGTCGACGGAGTCCGGCACGCCCGGCGTGGTGCGGATCATGATGCCGCCGGCGCTGCCTCGCGCGGTCTGCTGCCGCGCCACGGGCAGCGGTACGTTCTCCAGGTCCCGTACGTCGATCGCGCTGGCCTGCAGCGCGGAGATCACCGCCCGTTTGAGGGCGCGGGCGCCTCGGGAGTGGTCGCGCGCGGTGGTGACGGTGGAGCCCTTCTTCAGGGTGGTCGCGTAGGCGCCGGCCAGGCGGACGGCCAGCTCCGGGGTGATCTCCACGTTCAGGATGCCGGAGACGCCGCGTGCGCCGAACAGGTGGGCCTGCCCGCGGGACTCCCAGATCACCGAGGTGTTGACGAAGGCGCCGGCCTCGATCGTCTTGAACGGGTAGACCCGCACATTGCCCTGCACGATCGATTCTTCGCCGATCAGGCATTCGTCGCCGATGACGGCGCCGTCCTCGATGCGGGCGGCGCGCATGATGTCGGTGTTCTTGCCGACGACGCAGCCCCGCAGGTTGCTGTGCTGCCCGACGTACACGTTGTCGTGCACGACGGCCTTGTGGAGGAAGGCGCCCGATTTGACGACGACGTTGGAGCCGACGACGGTGTGTTCTCTGATTTCGGCGCCGGCTTCCACCTTGGCGTAGTCGCCGATGTAGAGCGGTCCGCGCAGTACGGCGTCGGGGTGGACCTCGGCGCCCTCGGCCACCCACACGCCCGGGGAGAGCTCGAAGCCGTCGATGTCGACGTCGACCTTGCCCTCCAGCACATCGGCCTGTGCCTTGACGTAGCTCTCGTGGGTACCGACGTCCTCCCAGTAGCCTTCGGCGACATAGCCGTAGATCGGCTTGCCTTCCTTCATCAGCTGCGGGAAGACGTCACCGGACCAGTCGACGGGGACGTCGGGCTCGACGTAGTCGAACACCTCGGGCTCCATCACGTAGATGCCCGTGTTCACGGTGTCCGAGAAGACCTGCCCCCAGGTCGGCTTTTCGAGGAATCGCTCGACCTTGCCTTCCTCGTCGACGATCGTGATGCCGAATTCCAGCGGGTTCGGTACACGTGTCAGGCAGACGGTGACGAGGGCGCCCTTCTCCTTGTGGAAGTTGATCAGGTCGGTGAGGTCGAAGTCGGTCAGGGCGTCACCGGAGATCACGAGGAAGGCATCGTCCTTCAATGCCTCTTCGGCGTTTTTCACGCTTCCGGCGGTACCGAGTGGCTTCTCCTCGTTGGCATAGGTGAGTTCCATGCCGAGTTCTTCACCGTCACCGAAGTAGTTCTTGACCAGTGACGCCAGGAACTGGACGGTGACGACGGTCTCGTTGAGCCCATGCCTTTTGAGCAGCCTGAGCACGTGCTCCATGATCGGCCGGTTGGCCACTGGCAGGAGCGGCTTGGGCATGCTTGAGGTCATCGGGCGAAGGCGCGTGCCTTCGCCACCGGCCATCACGACGGCCTTCATGTCGGAAGCGTCCTCCTCGAAGAGACGACGGTGTGGCCGACTTCACCCGTCAAGATTGTCCCGCACTTCTTCGTAACGGGCCATCGGGAGCCATCGCTTGCCGCCCATGGCGTGAGTTCAGTCGGCCATGGCGTCCGCCCGAACCAGACGGCGGACTTGCACCACGTAAAGGACTCCTGCCCACCAGTACAGCGTTGTACCCCATCCGGCGAACGCCCATCCGAAAATAGCAGCGAGTGACGGGATCCATCCACTTCCGTCACTGAGCAGCAGAAGAGGGAACGCGTACATCAGGTTGAAGGTGGCGGCCTTACCGAGGAAGTTGACCTGGGGCGGCGGATAGCCGTGCCGCCTGAGGATTCCCACCATCACCAGGAGAACCAACTCACGCGCAAGCAGTACAGCGGTCAACCAGATAGGCAGAATCTCCCGCCAGGTGAGTCCGACCAGCGTCGAAAGGATGTAGAGCCGGTCAGCAGCGGGATCGAGCAGCCGGCCGAGGCTGCTGATCTGGTTCCAGCGGCGGGCGAGCTTGCCGTCGAGATAGTCGCTGACACCGCTGAGTGCCAGCACGAGCAGCGCCCAGCCGTCGCTCTTCGGCCCCCCGAACTCCGGCCTGAGGATCAGCCAGAGGAAGAGGGGTACGCCGACGAGGCGCGCCATGCTGAGAATGTTGGGGATGGTGAGGACCCGGTCAGTCTGGACGCGGGTCTCCTGGACCTCCACCCGGGGGCCTCCAGTAGAAAACGAGCCAACGATGCTCCCTGACCCTACCTCAACGCAAAAAAGCTCTGGCCCTCGGGCTGTGTGCCCAAGAGCCAGAGCTCTAAAAGGAGTTCGGCGGCGTCCTACTCTCCCACAGGGTCCCCCCTGCAGTACCATCGGCGCTGTAAGGCTTAGCTTCCGGGTTCGGAATGTAACCGGGCGTTTCCCTCACGCTATGACCACCGAAACACTATGAA
>NZ_JALLGL010000145.1 GCF_023072675.1 Streptomyces sp. XM83C | reverse complement strand
GGGGTGAGGTGTGCCGTGCCGGGGGCGGTGGTGTAGACGCCGTGGGCGGTGCGGGAGCCGGGGCCCACGAGGTAGCCGCCGGCGCCTCTGATGTCGATGCCGGGGGCCAGGCGGCTCGCCGAGTTGGGGACGGGGGTGTCCGGCGGGCCGGTGAGCCACAGGTGCCGGCCGCCGGACGGGGTGAGGACGACGACCGTCGGCGGGATCGTGAACCGGTGCCGCCGCGCCAGGTCGCGCAGCGCGGCGGAGGAGTCCGTGCCGTTCTTGGTGTCGAGGTCGATGCCGATCAGGTGGTGCGGGGGCAGGCCGCAGGCGATGCCGTAGCCGGTGGCCCAGGGGGCGGCGGCGAACAGCTCGCGGATGCGGGCGGGGTCGGTCGTCGCGTCGTACACGCCGTGGCCGTGGCGCCCGCACTCGCCGTGGCAGGGCGGCGCGGCGGGGTCGTCGCGGTGCGGGGAGCGCAGGGCCGGGAGCTTCGTCCGGGACAGGGGGATGACGGCCAGGCCGCGTTCGGCGGCGGTCAGCGCGTGGGCGAGGGCCAGCGTCCTGGCCTGCCGGTCGATGGTGGCCATACCTCCAGTGTCGTACGTTCGTTCGAATAGGGGAAGGGGTGGCCGGGTGCGGCGCGCCGGGGCGGGGAATTTGGCCGGAAATGTGCCGTAACGGTTCATCTCTTGCGGTGCTTGGGGTGGGGTGCTCCTCGTGTCCGGTCCTGTGTGTTCTGGTGGGACAAAGTCGTTGAAGAGGGTTTATCGACATGTCATCACGCTTGCGTGCGAATCGGGGCTTCCGGGGTGGTTCGCCGGGGTTCCCTGGGCAACTCTGATCTCGCGACGTCGCTCACAGCACCGAGGCGGTCGGCCAACCGCCCTGGACACAGCCGTACTTGACGAGTGATCTGGTTCTGGAGGAACACCCATGGCAAGCATCCGTACCGCCCGCGTCGTCGCCGCCGTTTCCGCCCTCCCGCTGGCCGCCGCCCTCTTCACCGGCGTCGCCGCGGCGGACAACGGCGCGTTCGCGGACAACGGATCGAGCGCGACCGTCACCAACGCGGCCCAGGGCATCGTCGGCAGCGGCGTCGGAGGCAACAACAGCGGCAACTCGTCGACCACACAGCAGCAGGCGATCGGCGCCGGAGCCTCGAACCAGAGCAATACCGCACAGGTCAACGGCTCGGCCTTCACCGCCGTCAACCAGGGCAACGAGAACGTGGCGGTCAGCTTCACGCCGCTGTGGTGGTGAGCCGCGGGGAGGCGCCCCGGCGCGCCTCCCCCGGTGTGTGCTTCGTGGGGTGAACAAGGGGACAGCAGCCTGCGCGGCGGTGCCTCGACGGCGCCGCCGCGCAGGCGTGTGGCCGGTGGGGGGGCTGTGGGGCAAGCGGTTGTGCAGGCGTGTCTACGGCGAGGGGCTGTGGGACAAGCGGTTGTGCAGCGTGTGTACGGCGGGCGGCTGTGGGTCCGGCGTTCGTGCAGGCGGGTGTCCGGGCCGGGGGGCTGTGGGTCCGGCGTTCGTGCAGGCGGGTGTCCGGGCCGGGGGCCCGTGGGTCCGGCCGTCGCGCAGGCGGCGGCCCGGCCGGGGCCCGTGTCTCCGGCCGGTGAGCCCGGCCCGCGCGCCCGGGCCCCCGGCCTCCTCCCGCAGGCGTGCGCGCACCCGGCCCTCAGGGGTGAACCCGCAGTACGGCCCCACTCCCCCTCCACCTGCAGGAGGTGTAGCCAGCCCTACCCCTACAACCTGAGGCGGACCCGGCTTCGGCACCTGCGGCCGATCCCCGACGACGCCTCCCGCTCCTAGCGTTGAGTCATGACCACACCCGTCTGCACCAGCGCTTCGACGGCCGCTGCCCCGGCGACGCGGACCGGCGCCTACCCGTCCTTCTCGTCGTACGTCCGGGCCCGCCGGCCGGTGCTGCTGCGGACCGCCCGCACCCTCACCGCGAACGCCAACGACGCGGAGGACCTGCTCCAGACGGCGCTCGCCAAGACGTACGTCGCCTGGGAGCGCATCGAGGACCATCGCGCCCTCGACGGCTATGTGCGCCGCGCCCTCGTCAACACCCGCACCTCGCAGTGGCGCAAGCGCAAGGTGGACGAGTTCGCCACCGACGAGCTGCCCGAGCCCGACCCGCTGCCCGGCGAGGGCGACCCGGCGGAGCGGCAGGCGCTGCACGACGCGATGTGGCGGGCGGTCATGAAGCTGCCGGCCCGGCAGCGGGCGATGGTCGTCCTCAGGTACTACGAGGATCTGAGCGAGGCCCAGACCGCCGAGGTCTTGGGCGTGTCGGTCGGCACCGTGAAGTCGGCCGTGTCCCGGGCCCTCGGCAAGCTCCGCGAGGACCCCGAGCTGGGACTCGTCCGGTAGCCGCTTGCGCGTGACCTGGGCCCGGCTTTCGGAACGGGACCCGGTTTTCCCGCCCCGGCCCGGGACCGGAGCCCGCCCGCCCCCTGCTCTGAGCTGCTGTTTGTTCGAGAATGCGGCACCCTGAGCCTTGATGTGCGGCGATCTGCGCGGTGATCGATCATCGCTTCCTAGTGACATACCGCGCGGTATGTGCGCAGAATCAGCGCAACCAGCTACCGCCGCGTAGGCAAAGTCGCCTTGGAGGACGCCGTGCAGAGCACCATGCAGGACGTACCGCTGCTGATCTCGAGGATCCTGACCCACGGGTCACGCATCCACGGCACCTCGCAGGTCGTCACATGGACCGGCGAGGGGGAACCGCACCGCCGCTCCTACGCCGAGATCGGCACCCGCGCCGCCCAGCTGGCCCACGCCCTCCGCGACGACCTGGGCGTCCGCGACGACGACCGCGTCGCCACCCTCATGTGGAACAACGCCGAGCACGTCGAGGCGTACTTCGCCATCCCCTCCATGGGCGCCGTGCTCCACACCCTCAACCTGCGCTTGCCCGCCGAGCAGCTCGCGTGGATCGTCAACCACGCCGCCGACCGCGTGATCATCGCCAACGGCTCCCTGCTGCCCCTGCTCGCCCCGCTGCTGCCGCACCTCAAGACGGTCGAGCACGTCGTCGTCACCGGGCCCGGAGACCGCTCCCTCCTCGCGGACGCGCACGCCCAGGTCCACGAGTACGAGGAGCTGCTCGCCGGGAAGCCCGACGCGTACGAGTGGCCCGAGCTGGACGAGCGCTCCGCCGCCGCCATGTGCTACACCTCCGGCACGACCGGCGACCCCAAGGGCGTGGTCTACAGCCACCGTTCGATCTACCTGCACAGCATGCAGGTCAACATGGCCCAGTCCATGGGCCTCACCGACCAGGACACCTCCCTGGTCGTCGTACCGCAGTTCCACGTCAACGCCTGGGGCCTGCCCCACGCCACCTTCATGACCGGCGTGAACCTGCTCATGCCGGATCGTTTCCTCCAGCCTGCGCCCCTCGCCGAGATGATCGAGACGGTACGGCCCACGCACGCCGCAGCCGTCCCCACCATCTGGCAGGGCCTCCTCGGCGAGCTGACCGCCCGCCCCCGCGACGTCTCCAGCCTCACTCAGGTCACCATCGGCGGCTCCGCCTGCCCGCCGTCCCTCATGGAGGCCTTCGACAAGCTCGGCATGCGGGTCTGTCACGCCTGGGGCATGACGGAGACCTCCCCGCTCGGCACGGTCGCCCGCCCGCCGGCCCACGCGGTCGGCACCGACGAGGAGTTCGGCTACCGGCTCACCCAGGGCCGCTTCCCCGCCGGCGTCGAGGCCCGCCTCACCGGCCCCGGCGGCGAACGCCTCCCCTGGGACGGCGAGTCCGCCGGCGAGCTGGAGGTCCGCGGCCCGTGGATCGCCGGCGCCTACTACAACGGCCCCGACGGCGAACCCCTGCGCCCCGCCGACAAGTTCAGCGAGGACGGCTGGCTCAAGACCGGCGACGTCGGCACGATCTCCCCCGACGGTTTCCTCACCCTCACCGACCGCGCCAAGGACGTCATCAAGTCCGGCGGCGAGTGGATCAGCTCGGTGGAGCTGGAGAACGCGCTCATGTCCCACCCGGACGTGGCGGAGGCGGCGGTCGTCGCCGTACCCGACGACAAGTGGGGCGAGCGCCCGCTGGCCACGGTCGTCCTCAAGGAGGGTGCGACCGCCGACTTCGCCGCCCTGCGCACCTTCCTCGCCGAGGAGGGCCACATCGCCAAGTGGCAGCTCCCGGAGCGCTGGACGCTGATCGAGGCGGTGCCGAAGACGTCGGTCGGCAAGTTCGACAAGAAGGTCATCCGCAAGCAGTACGCGGAGGGCGCCCTGGACGTCACCACACTCTGACCCGCCGCAGCACACGGCGAACGGCCCCCGGCGTCGCGGCGGGGGCCGTTCCTCATGCGGGGGACGCGGGGGAGCCGGACCGCCTCACGCGGGGGAGCCGGGCCCCTGCGGCAGCGAGTCGGCGACGAACGTCCCCAGTCCCACCTCGCCCCGCGTCCACCCCTGCTCCCGGACATGCCGCATGGCCTTGGCGGCGGTCGCGTTCACGACGTCGAACTCCTGCGCCAGCTCCAGCGTGGACGGCACTCGGCTGCCCGGCGGATACGTCCCGTCCTGGATCCGCCGGATGATCTCGGCCGCGATCTGACGCCAAAGCGGACGCGTGCGATCAAGCTCCATGCAAATCAGTGTGGTTTACCGTACCTTTCCGCGCATCCGTGGTTATCTGCGGTATTCCACGCTGGGCTCTCGAAGCAGCGTGAGTGCCCCGACGGGAAGGGGGAGAGCTTCCGCGTCGGGGCTGAGCCGACCGACAAGGAGTCGACCTGTGCGCAGCCTGCTGACCGCGCTGTCGCGGTGATTCGGCCCCGGCGTCGCGGCGGGGGCCGTTCGTCATGCGGGGGTGTCGGGAGCGG
Source organism: Streptomyces sp. XM83C (assembly GCF_023072675.1). Classification (GTDB taxonomy): domain Bacteria; phylum Actinomycetota; class Actinomycetes; order Streptomycetales; family Streptomycetaceae; genus Streptomyces; species Streptomyces thermocoprophilus. The sequence goes on along the minus strand of NZ_JALLGL010000145.1, from coordinate 10,856 downwards.
GCGGCAGCGGGTCGGAGACGTATGTCCCCTTGGCCGGCAGGGTCTCGACCAGGCCGCGTTCCCGCAGGTCCCGCACCGCACGCCGTACCGTGCCCGCGCTGACCTGGTAGACGTCCGCCAACTCGCGCTCGTTCTCGAGCCGTCCGCCTGGCGGAACCTCCCCGCTGCGGATACGGCGCTCAAGATCCCTCGCGATGCGCACCCACTCGTATTCGACCATGCACCGATCATCTGTGCGTGCAATGCATTGCGCGCACCGGATAGCACCCTGCGCACACAGTGCACACTGTGCACAGTGTGCGTGCTGTGCTTAACTGGATACACAACGCCCCGGCGGGAAGGGTGAGAGCTTCCGCGTCGGGGCTGAGCCGACCGACAAGGAGTCGACCTGTGCGCAGCCTGCTGACCGCGCTGTCGCGGTGGTTCGTTTCCCCGCGTCCGGCGTATGCCGCCCCGCCCTCACCGGGCTGCCTGCCGCGCCCCACCCGTCCGCCCGCCGAGACCGTGCTCGTGGACGGGGCTCCCCTCGTCCGCCCCTGTCTCGTCGCCTGGGAGCGGGAGATGCGGTTGCAGCGGGAGCGGCGCCGGGCCGCCGTACGCGCGACGCTCGGGCATGACCGCGTACCCCGGGAGGTCGCCGCATGACCGCACCCCGGTTCCGATGCCTCGGCTTCCACCCCGCCACCGGCAAGGACGCCTACGCCGTGGCCGTACCCGGCGGCATCCTCGACGCCCTCGCCGACGTCCGGGTACGGCAGGCGGCAGCCGCGCTGCACGCGGTCGTGGGCGCCGTACTGGAAGCGGGCAAGGCGACGGACGCCGAACTCGCCGCCTTCGTGCCCTCCTTGCACGCCGTACTCGGCGATTGTCTGGAGGCGACGGCCCTGGAGTGAGGGGGCGGATCGGAGCGAAGCTTTCACCCCGGCCCGCGCCCGGTCCCCTCACCGCCCCCGGCGTGCGCGCTTCGCTCCGGTCGCCGCCCAGCCGATCAGCAGCCACACGGCCGCCACCCCGCACACCCCGCCCCAGCCGAGGCGGTCGAAGGCCGGGCCGGCGACGAGGGAGGCCAGGGCGGCGCCGGCGAAGCCGCTCACCACATACGCCGTGTTGGCGGCGGCCGGGGTGGAGGTGGTCGTCAGGGCCAGGGTCTGGTTGGCCACGTGGGAGGCGACGAGGGCCGCGTGGATCGCCAGTGCCGCCGGCCAGAGGGCCGCCATGGTGTGGCCGCCCAGCCCGAAGAGGGGGACGGACACGGCCGCCACCAGGTACGCCCACCGCACGACCTTCTGCGCGCCGAAGCGGTCCACCAGGCCGCCCGCCAGCGGGGCGACCGCCGTCGCGGCGAGGCCGAACAGGCCGAACAGGCCCGCGGTCGCCGTCGACAGGCCGTACGCCGGGCCCGTCAGCAGCAGCGCCAGCGACGTCCACAGCGCGCTCCACGCGCCGAACATGCCCGCCTGCCGCAGGCACGCCCGCCACAGGTCGGGGGAGCGCCGCATCAGACCCGGCAGCGATGCGATGCCGGAGAGGAGGGAGGCGGCACGCGGGCGGCGCTCCGAGGGGAGTACGGCGGCGGTGGCCAGACCGAGGACCAGGGTGAGGGCGGCCGAGCCCGCGAAGACCCACCGCCAGCCGAACGCCTGCCCGGCCAGCCCGCCCAGCACGCGCGCGGCGACGATGCCGGTGAACAGGCCGGCGATGACCGCGGCGACATGACGGGCCCGGCGTGCGGCGGGGGCGCGCTCGGCGACCAGCGGCACCAGCAGCTGCGGGATGACGGTCGCGGCGGCGGCCACGAACACCGCCACCGCGAGCGCCCCCGTGCCGGGTGCGAGGGCCGCCGCCACCAGCGCGACCGTGGTGACCAGGGTCAGGCCGCCGACCAGCCGGCGACGGTTCGCGGTGTCGCCGAGCGGGGCGAAGAACAGCAGGCCGGCGGCGTAGCCGAGCTGGGCGACCGAGGCGATCCAGGCGACGGCCGCCGCGGTCGTGCCGTGCTCGCGTGCGATGAGCGGCAGCAGCGGGGCCGCGAGGTAGATGTTGGCGGCTGTGACCGCCGTGCACACCGCTATGAGGAGGAGGACGAGGGGTGAGCCGCCGTTCTCGCTGTGGAGGGGGGTCGCCGGCCGGAGCGCGGATGTGGTCGGTGGGTTGGCTGAGGACGGCATCGGTGGGCGGACTCCTTCGAGCGGTGTAACTAACTGGTTGGTTGGACAACCGGGCACCACTGTGCGCCGACCGTCGATCCTCTGTCAACCAAACAGTTGGTTGCTTGTGCCGATAGACTTCCGTCATGGCACCAAGAGACCCCGAGGCCACCAAGGCCCGGATCTTCGACGCGGCGGTCACCGAGTTCGCCCGCCACGGCATCGCGGGCGCCCGAATCGACCGCATCGCCTGCGAGGCCCAGGCCAACAAGCAGTTGATCTATGCCTACTTCGGCAACAAGCGGGAGCTGTTCACCCACGTCCTCGGCCACTGCATGGTCGATCTCGCCGCTTCCGTCCCGGTCGACGGCGACGACATCGAGGGCTGGATCGACCGTGTCATGGACTACCACGACGCCCACCCGGAATTCCTGCGGCTCCTCTGCTGGGAGGGCATGGAGTACGGCACCGCGGAACTCCCCGACGAGGACGAACGCCGCCGGCACTACGCCGCCAAGATCGACGCCATCCGCGACGCCCAGGAACGCGGGGTGATCTCCGACGCCTACGCCCCCGGCGACCTGCTGTTCCTGCTGATCGCCGTGGCGAACTGGGTGAGCGTCTTCCCGCAGATGACCCGCATCATCGTCGGCGCCGAGAACGGCGACCGGGCTCGGCTGCGCACCGCCGTCAAGGAGGCCGTGCGCCGCCTCGTCGCCCCGTGATGCCGCCGCATCGGCGTCCCGTGATGCCGCCGCTTCGACGCCCAGTGGTGCGCCGCTTCGGCGCCCGGTGATGCCCGCGCCCGTCCCGCCGCCGAGGGGCAGGGCAGGCCGGTCAGTTCGTGCCGATACGCGCCAGCAGGTCCACGATCCGCGCCTGGACCTCCTCGCTGGTGGACCGCTCGGCGAGGAACAGCACCGTCTCGCCGGACGCCAGCCGCGGCAGGTCCGCCGGGTCCACGGCGGCCGTGTACACGACGAGCGGGGTGCGGTTGAGCTGCCCGTTCGCACGCAGCCAGTCCACGATCCCGGCCCGCCGCCGGTGCACCTGCATCAGGTCCATGACGACCAGGTTGGGCCGGAACTGCCCCGCCAGCGCCACCGCGTCCCCGTCGCTCGCGGCCCGCGCCACCTGCATGCCGCGCCGCTCAAGCGTCGACGTCAGTGCCAGCGCGATCTCCGCGTGCTCCTCGATCAGCAGCACCCGCGGCGGATGCTGCTCGCTGTCGCGCGGCGCGAGCGCCTTCAGCAGTACGGCGGGATCGGCGCCGTACGCCGCCTCCCTCGTCGCCTGCCCCAGCCCGGCCGTCACCATCACCGGCACCTCGGCCGCCACCGCCGCCTGCCGCAGCGACTGCAGTGCCGTACGTGTGATCGGCCCCGTCAGCGGGTCCACGAACAGCGCCGCCGGGAACGCCGCGATCTGCGCGTCCACCTCCTCGCGCGAATGCACGATCACCGGCCGGTAGCCGCGGTCGCTGAGCGCCTGCTGCGTGCTCACGTCCGGCGCCGGCCACACCAGCAGCCTGCGCGGATTGTCCAGCGGCTCCGGCGGCAGCTCGTCGTCCATCGGCTGCGGGCGCGGCGTGTCCGCGACCTCCACGGCACCGCCGGGACCGTCCAACGGCTCCGGTCCCTCTGCCGCGTTCTCGTCCGGGGCGCCTATGGCGTACGACCGTCCCGCGCCCTCCGTGCCGGGCGGGGCGAGCCGCATCTGGCCGGGCAGCGACGGCTGCGCCGGGGCGGCGGCCTGCGGCTGGGGCTGCGCGGGCTGCGGGGGTGTCTGTGGAGCGGCCGGGGGCTGCTCGCCGGCCGGCGGGTGCGGGCGGGCCGCCGGGTCGGGAGGCGTACCGAGCTTGCGGCGTCGGCCGCCACCGGTCCCCCCGTGCGGGGGCGGGGTCGCGCCGACCGGGGCGGCCGGGCCCGGCTGCTGCACCTGGGCGGCCTGCCGGGTGAACGGCACGCCCTGGCCCAGCGTGCGCACGCTTATGGCCCTGCCCTGCGTCGAGTCGGGGTCCGCCGCGGCCTTGGCCGCCTCCGCGGGCAACGGGTGCGCGGCGGGCCGGGGCCCGGCGGGCACCGGGTTCTCCGGCGGGAGCGGCGTGCCGGTGCTCGGGGTGCTGTTGCTCGGGGTACCGGCCGGGGGCAGAGGGCCGGCGGCGCCCTGCGGCGGGGCCGGCTGCTGCGGCGCCTCGGCGGGCAGCGGCAGGGAGCCGGTGCCGCCGTTCACGCCGGGCTGCGGCAGCGGACCGGCGCCGGGCGCGGGCACACCGGGCTGCGGGGCCGGCTGCGGGGCCGGCTGGGTCGGCTGCGCGCCGGCCGGGGGCACGGCCTCGGGCTGCGGTACGGCGTCGGGCTGGGCCTGCGCTGCGGGCGGCTGCGGTACGGCTGCCTGCGGGGGCTGCGCGGAGGGGGGCTGCGCTGCGGCGGCAGGCTGCGGTACGGCGTCGGGCTGGGCCTGCGCGGTGCCCGGCTGAGCCGCTTGAGCCGCCTGAGCTGCGGGAAGGCCCTGCGCCGGCACCGGCTGCGGGCCGGGGGCCGGTGCGGTGGGCTGCGGTACGGCCTGTGCCGGGACCTGCGCAGCGAGGGGTACGGAGGGCTGCCCGGGCACGGGCGCGACGGGCTGTCCCGGCGCCGTGGCGACCTGCTGTCCGGGCAGCACGGCACCGGCCTGCTGCCCCGGCCCGGTGACCGGCGTCGCGGCGACCGGCCGGCCGGGGACAGGGGCTGCGGGGACCTGGCCTGCCGGAACCGGGCCTGCGGGGACCGGCATGCCCGGCACCGGCCCCTGCCCCGGGACCTGCGGTGCGGGCTGCCCCTGCGGCGGAACCGGGGCGGCACCGGCGGGCACCCCGGGAGCCACCGGAGCGGTCCCGGCCGGGGCCGCCTCAGCGGGGCCGGCGGCCATGGCCCGCCTGCGGCGTCCGGTCGGCGCGCTGGTGGGGTGCGGTTGCGGCGGCGTGTGGTCGTCGCTCTGGTCGTGGGGTACGGCGTCATGGCGGCCGTGGTCGATCGCGGCGTCGCCCTGCACCCCGGCGGGGGGCACAGGCCCGGCACCCGGCACGGTCCCGGCACCCGGCACAGGCCCCGCCCCCGCCGCGGGCATCGCCCCCGGCACGGCCGGTCCACCCGGCGCACCCGGCACGACGGGCGCCCCCGGCGCGGGCGCGGGCGCGCCCCCGGTCGCCGTACCGTCTCCGCCGGCAGGCCGGCCGGCCTCGGCGGGAAGCTCCGCACCGACGGCACCGGCAGGGCTCACCACGCCCGTTTCCTCCGCGCCCTCCGGCCGGTCGGCGTCGGCCGGCGGCAGCGCGAAGACCTGACGCGGCCCGGCGTCCTGCGCGGCGGCGCGTTCCGCCGCGGCGGCCAGGGCACGCCGGCGGCGCCCCGTCGGCTGGGGCGCGTCGGCGCTCTCGGCGCCCGGCGCGGGCAGCGCGGGCGGCAGCGCGTTCTGGTCGGCGGGTTCGGCGGCACGCCGGGCGCGGCGTCCGCCGGACGCGGGCACACCCTGCGGCGGCACGGTGCCGCCCAGCCCCGTACCCGAGGCGGCGGCACCGGCGGCATGCTCGTCGGCGGTGACGACGGCACCCTCGGCGGGGGCACCGGCGGGCGCGGCGGGTTCGATCGCGCGGCGCCTGCGTCCCGTACCGCCCGCCACGGCCACCTCAGCGCCCTGCCCGGACGCTGCGCCCGCCGGCGCCTCGGGCGGAAGTTCCGCGGCCGGGGCGGCGGCGCGGCGCCGCCGGCGCCCGGTGGGCTGCGGGGCGGCCTCGGCGGCCGTACCGGACGACTCGGCGGCCTCGTCGCCGTCGAGGAAGGCGTCGACGGAGGAGCGGCGGGCGCGGCGACGGCCACCGCCGGACGGGGCGTTCTCGGCACCCTGCGCCGACGGGTCGGGCGTGGCCTCGGCGGGGGCAGGAGCTGCGGGGACGGTTCCGGCGCCGGTGCCGATCGGCACTTCGAGGACGTACGCGCTGCCGCTCATCCCCGGCACCTCGTGCGTTTGCAGGACACCGCCGTGCGCCCGGACGATCCCCCGCACGATCGGCTCGTGCACCGGGTCGCCGCCGGGGTACGGCCCGCGCACCTCGATACGGACGACCTCGCCGCGCTGCGCCGCCGCGACGACGACGGTGTTGTCCATATATCCGCCCGCCGAGACGGGCGCGTTGCCGGTGGCGTCGACGCCGGCGACGTCCGCGACGAGATGCGCGAGCGCGACGGCGAGCCGCTGCGGGTCGACCTCCGCCTCGATGGGCGGCGCGTGCACGGCGAACTGCACCCGCCCCGGACCGATCAGCTCGACCGCGCCCTCGACACCGGCGGCGACGACGCCGTCCAGCATCACCTTGGTCCGCTCGACGGCCTGGCCTTCGGCGTCGAGACGCTGATAGGCGAGGACGTTGTCGATGAGGGTGGTGATACGGGAGTAGCCGGCGGAGAGATGGTGCAGGACCTGGTTGGCCTCGGGCCACAGCTGCCCGGCGTCGTCGGCGGCGAGCTTGGACAGCTCGCGGCGCAGCTCGTCGAGCGGGCCGCGCAGGGACGTGCCGAGCAGGGTCAGCAGCTGCTCGTGCCGGGCGGCGAGCGCCTCGTACCGGTCCTTCTCGCGTTCGCCGAGCGCGGCGTACCGCTCGTTCGCCGCGGAGATCTCCTCCGCGTGCTTCTCGCGGAGCTTGCCGATCTCGGTGGCGTGACTCTCCTGGAGTTCCTCGACCTCGGTGACATGCTTCTGGCGCAGCGCGGTCAGGTCGGAGGCGTGCTCCTCGGAGAGCCGTTCCAGCTCCTCGGCGTGGCTCTTCTCGGCGGCTTCCTTCTCCTTGACGAGCGTGTCGTACGGCCGCCGGTCGAGGAAGGTCATCACGGCGCCGACGAGCTGGTCGCCGTCCCGCACGGGCGCGGTCGTCAGATCGACGGGCACCTTGTCGCCGCTCTTGGACCACAGCACCTGCCCGCGCACCCGGTGCTTGCGCCCGGAGCGCAGGGTGTCGGCGAGGGGCGACTCGTCGTACGGGAAGGGCGCCCCGTCGGCCCGCGAGTGCAGGACGAGGGTGTGCAGCTCCTTGCCGCCGAGGTCGCTGGCCCGGTAGCCGAGTATCTGCGCGGCGGCCGGATTGACGAGGACGATCCGCCCGTCGGTGTCCGTGCCGACGACACCCTCGGAGGCGGCCCGCAGGATCATCTCGGTCTGCCGCTGCGAGCGGGCCAGCTCGGCCTCGGTGTCGATGGTGCCGGACAGGTCGCGCACGACGAGCATCAGCAGCTCGTCGCCGCTGTAGCCGTAGGAGTCGTACGTCTGCTGGTTGTTCTCCAGGTTGGCGCTGGTGACCTCGACGGGGAACTCGGTGCCGTCGGTGCGCCGCGCGATCATGCGGGTCGGTTTGGTGCGGGCGCGCGGGTCGATGTGGTCGGGGCGCCGCATGGAGCCCGGGATCAGTTTGGAGTCGAACTGCGGCAGCAGATCGAGCAGGCCCCGCCCGACGAGCGCGGTTCCGGGCGCCTCGAAGGCCTCCAGGGCGATGGCGTTCGCGTTGACGACGGTGCCGTTGGCGTTGACCAGCACCAACGCATCGGGGAGCGCGTCGAGTATGGCTGCGAGGCGAGCAGCGCCTCGGGGTGGCCTGCTGCTCACGAGACGCTTCCTCCCTGTTACCGCACCTGGCCGACCGCTCGGGCCATCTTGCCAACGGGCCCGCGGCGTGTCACGGGAGGGAGTCTAAGCGCAGAGGTTGTGCCCGGGGCGGCGGATGCGAGGGAGGTCGCACGAGGAAGTGACGTAGAACGTGTGACCGTATCCCCGGCGGTACGGGCGCCTTCCGGCCGTCCCCCACCCGAAAGGGAACCCAAAATTCCGCCCCCTCCTCGCGGGACGGCACCGACGTCCCGCGAGACGGCCCGGGAGCCGGTCCCCGTGACCACGGCAACGGCCTCGACACCACAGATGCAGCCCCCCGGATCACGGCAACGGCCCCCGGACCCACCGCGAACGACCCGCGCCGGTCACCGCCCCGCCGGACGCGCGCCCGGCGTCCACACCGGCGCTGCGCCGGAGGCGCCCGACGTCTCCGGCGCGCCGGAGCGCACCTCGGGAAGGAGCGGCACATACCGCTCCCAGCGGTCGATCTCGCACCCGTTGCGCCGGCTGAACGTCGCCTCGACGGGCCGCCCGGCCCAGGTCCCGGTCACGTGGGCGGTCGCAGGCCCGCCGTACTGCAAGGTGCACACGGTGCCGTCCGGCACGGGAGCGAGGGGCTGGCTGCCCCACCGCGTGTTCCGCTCCACGGCCCGGCAGGCCCCGTCGACATCGGGATGGGAGCCGCCGGCAGGGTTGCAGTACACCTCGTACGTCCCGTCCTTCCCCGCCCCGGCATGCTCGACCCGCACGACGAGATGATCACCGCCGCCGGCCCGGTCCTCGTCCCGCACAGGGGGAGGGGCGGAGGGGCTGGGGTGCGGCGCAGAGCCCGGCCGGACGAGGGCCGCACCCGCAGCCGGGACGATCGACGCGACGGATACGACAGACGCAACGGACACGACCGCTACGGCGGATACGGCGGCGGCGTCGCCGAGCAGCCGGCGTGCCGGACGGAAGAGCAGTGCCATGCCCTGCCTAACGCCCCCAGCCCCCGGACGTTGCGCAGCTCCCGCCGCCGCACCGGCCGAAGGGCTTTGCCCTGAGGCCGGGCTGCCTAGTACCGTGGGAGCCGATTGGTGACACGACGCGTGACTGTGTCATCATCTGCACGCACCACTCGCGCTCGCGCGAGCGGCTGTGCTGGAGGCGTCGCCTAGTCCGGTCTATGGCGCCGCACTGCTAATGCGGTTTGGGCCTTAAAGCCCATCGAGGGTTCAAATCCCTCCGCCTCCGCGCGAGATCCCGAAGCCCCGGTCCCAGGACCGGGGCTTCGCCGTTCCCGGCACCGCGACACCGATGCCCCCCGCCGTCGCCCGCACCCACCGACCCGGGCCCGCCGCGGCAGCCGCCGAGCGCTCCCCCCTGAACCGCCCGTATCGACGTTTCCGCAGGTCATGCAGGCTGCGGGAATCGGATTTCACATGTCGGCGGCAGTCATGTAATGTTCTTCCTGTCGCCGCGAGCGGCCCGAAAGGACCGGGAGCGGAGACGAAAACAGAACACAAGCACTCGTAGCTTAACGGATAGAGCATCTGACTACGGATCAGAAGGTTGCAGGTTCGAATCCTGCCGAGTGCGCACAGACCAGAGGCCCCGGAGCGATCCGGGGCCTCTGGCGTTTCAGGGTCGTACAGCAGCGAAGTACAGCAACCGATTCACCGGCTACCTCCCATGGCCTCGGACAGCGTGCCGACGGCCGCGCGGACCTCTTCCTCGCCCGCTTCGGCGCAGACCTCCATCGTCATGGCGATCTGGGAGTGCCGGAGGATCCGCTGGGCCACCTCAGGGCGCACCTTCAGCGCGACCAGGAGCGAGCCGCACGGGTGCCGGGTGTTCCGGAGCGGGATGACGCGGACACCGGCGCGGCGAGCCCGCAGGTCGAACACCGGGTGAGGTGGCCCGGCTCGATCGCGGTGCCGTACTTCGTGGTGATGCTCAGGTCATGGCTGCCCTGCCACAGCTCCCCGGCTGCCCTCCGGTCGCCGGTCTGCTGCGCCCGACGCACCCGGAGCGCCTTGAGGCAGAGCGCCGGCACCGGAAGGAAGGCGTGGGACTCCTCCGTCTTGGTCTCGCGGTGCGGGATCCGCCGCCCGGCCCGCTGGATCTGGTGATCCACGTGGATCTCGCCGGTCTCCGAGTCGGGGCTGCCCTCGGAGCGGCGGGCGCGGGCCGCCTGGTGGTCCGGGTCCCAGCCGAAGCGTCCGGCCGCCGCCCGTGCCCGGGCCTCCAGTGCGTCCGGGTCCGTGGTGGCGGGGGCCGTGGCGTACGGGGCCGTCTGGTCGGCGCGGCGCGCGCGGACCTCCTCCGGGGTCAGGCCGGGGTGCAACTCCGGCCCGCCGCCGCCGAAGCCGTCCAGGTCCACCACCCCCGCGCAGTCCCGCGACGCGGCGTACCGCACGGCGAGGACGCCGCCGAGGGAGTGGCCGACCAGCCAGCGCCGACGGAGTCCGAGTCCGTGGACGACGGTGTCCACGTCGGCCGGCATCGCCGTCCACTCGTAGGCGGACGCCGGGGCCGGGTGGCCGTGCCCGCGCAGGTCCATGGCGGCCGGCCGCAGGCCTGGCAGGCGGTGCCGTACGGGCTCCCGGTCGAGTGCGGTGCGGTGGGCGCCGTGCAGGAGGAGGACGTCGGGGCCGTCCCCTCCGTGGTCGAGGACGGCGAGGCCGGCGAAGTGCCGTTCCACCGTCATACGCCGGCCCCCTTCGCGATCCGCTCCAGCTCCTCCGGCGTCCCCGCCATGATCGTGCGCACGTCACCGACGAACCCCTCGACGCCCGTGCCGCCGACCGGGCGGCCGACGCGGCTTGGATCGCCGCCAGGGCAGGGCCGTTCACCGTGGACGACGCCCGACCGACCGTAGAGGGCCGTGGGGCGGTGGGCCGGGCCGACCGTGCGAAACAGCTCTGATCTTGCTCAAGATCCTTCACACCGGTCGTATCCGGTCCCTAGAGGTTGTCCCGTAACTGCTGGTCAGAGGTGAGATCATTTTGCTGTGGCTGGTGTGATCACGGCGTCGGAGCCCTCTTGGATAGGTCCGTTCACCGGGCTGAGCCCGCGGCAGTTCAACAAGCT
>NZ_JALLGL010000144.1 GCF_023072675.1 Streptomyces sp. XM83C | reverse complement strand
CTCGGGACGGGCGCGGCCCGCTCGCCGGCCGCGCCCGTCCCGAGCCGCCCGGCTCCGGTCCCGCACACCCCGGACCGCCCGGACCGTCCGGCTCACCCGCCCGGCCCGGACCACCCGGCTCGCCCGCCCGGTCCCGTCCGTCCCGGTCGTCCCGTCCGTTCCCGGCAGGTCCGGCACACACCGGCCCCGCCCACCCGGTCGCCGACCCCGCCTCCTACGCCCTCCCTGATCCCTGAAGGACGTATGCCATGACTGTCATCGGCGCGCTCGCCGCCGTCTTCCTGCTGCTCGTCGCCGTCGTGCTGTTCGTCGTGTCCAAGCTGTTCCGCAAGGTCGAGCAGGGCAAGGCACTGATCGTCTCCAAGATGCGCAAGGTCGACGTGACCTTCACCGGGCAGGTCGTGCTGCCGGTGCTGCACAAGGCCGAGGTGATGGACATCTCGGTGAAGACCATCGAGATCACCCGGGCCGGCAAGGAAGGCCTGATCTGCCGCGACAACATCCGCGCCGACATCCGCATCTCGTTCTTCGTCAAGGTCAACAAGACCGTCGAGGACGTCATCAAGGTCGCCCAGGCCGTCGGCACCCAGCGCGCCAGCGACCAGCGCACCCTCCAGGAGCTGTTCCACGCCAAGTTCTCCGAGGCGCTGAAGACCGTCGGCAAGCAGATGGACTTCACCGACCTCTACACCAAGCGTGAGGAACTGCGGTACCGGATCATCGAGGTCATCGGTGTCGACCTGAACGGCTACCACCTCGAGGACGCCGCGATCGACTACCTGGAGCAGACGCCGATCGGCCAGCTCGACCCGGCCAACGTCCTCGACGCCCAGGGCATCCGCAAGATCACCGAACTGACGGCGGTCGAGCACGTGCGCACCAACGAGGCGCAGCGCACCGAGGAGAAGGAGATCACCCGGCAGAACGTCGACGCCCGCGAGGCGATCCTGGAGCTGGAGCGCCGGCAGGCCGACGCGGAGATCAAGCAGAAGCGGGAGATCGAGACCGTACGGGCCCGCGAGGAGGCCGAGACGGCCCGCGTCGTCGAGGAGGAGCGGCTGCGCGCCCAGTCCGCGTTCCTGCGCACCGAGGAGCAGCTCGGCATCCAGCGGGAGAACCAGGCCCGTGAGGTCGCGGTCGCAGCGAAGAACCGCGAGCGGGTCATCGCCGTGGAGAACGAGCGGATCGAGAAGGACCGCCAGCTGGAGGTCATCGCACGGGAGCGGGAGACGCAGCTGACGCAGATCGCCGCCGAGAAGGAGGTCGAGGCGGAGAAGCGGCAGATCGCCGAGGTGATCCGGGAGCGGGTCGCCGTGGACCGCACGGTGGCCGAGCAGGAGGAGGCCATCAAGAAGCTGCGGGCCGTGGAGGAGGCCGAGCGGGAGCGGCAGGCCGTCGTCATCGCCGCGGAGGCGGAGGCGCAGGAGAAGCTCGTCAAGGACATCAAGGCCGCGGAGGCCGCCGAGCAGGCCGCCGTGCACCGCGCCGCCGAGGAACTCACCCTCGCCGAGGCCCGGCTGAAGAGCGCCGACCTGGACGCGCAGGCCAAGCTGCGGCTCGCGGAGGCCGTGCAGGCGGAGGCCGCCGCCGAGGGCCTGGCCGCCGTGCAGGTACGCGAGAAGGAAGCCGACGTCATCGAGAAGGCCGGCCGTGCCGAGGCCGAGGCCACGCAGGCGCGGCTGCGCGCGGAGGCCGAGGGCGCGCGGGCGAAGGCGCTCGCGGAGGCGCAGGCCATCGGCGAGAAGCTGAAGGCGGAGGCCGAGGGCCTCACGGAGAAGGCCGCCGCGATGGCCGCCCTCGACGAGGCGTCCCGCGCCCACGAGGAGTACCGGCTGCGGCTGGAGGCGGAGAAGGACATCCGGCTGGCCGGGCTGGAGACGCAGCGGCAGATCGCCGAGGCGCAGGCCACCGTGCTCGCGACCGGGCTGGAGAACGCCGACATCGACATCGTCGGCGGGGAGTCCGTCTTCTTCGACAAGCTGGTCGGCGCGATCTCCCTCGGCAAGGGCGTCGACGGGTTCGTGGAGAACTCCGACACCGCCCGCAAGCTGGCCGGGCCGTGGCTGGACGGCACAGCGGACTTCACCGACGACCTGGGCCGCATCCTCGGCGGGGTCTCCACGGCCGATGTGCGGAACCTGACCGTGTCCGCCGCGCTGATGAAGCTGATGAACAGCGGCGGCCCCGACAGCGCCCGCTGGAAGACGCTCCTCGACAAGGCCGGCGAGCTGGGCCTCGCCGACACACCGCTCACCGCGCTCAACGGCACGGCCCGAGCCTGACGACCCGTGGGCCGGGAGCCGCCGCACAGGGGACGGCGGCTCCCGGCCCACGCCCGAGGAAAGGACGCACGATCCATGACCTCCGTCCTGGAGACGGGCGCGTACGACACCGCCGACACCGGCACCTACGAGGTGCTCCGCGACCGTCTCACCGCGCAGGTCGCCGAACTCGCCCGCCGCGCCGAACAGCTGGACGCCCGCCGCACCGAGGAGTTCGGCACGGTCCGGCTCGGCCTGGACCGCACCGAGCGGCTGCGCACCGAGCACGCGGCCGTACTGCGCGACCTGGTCGCCGTCGGTGACACGCTCCTCGTCGGCAGCAGCGACACCGCCGGGCTGGACGGCGAACCGGACGTGGCGCATGTGCTGGAGCTGCGCGACCGCGCCCTGGCCCCGCTGGGCGCCGACGCCGTGCCGGGACTGCTGGACGACCCGGAGTTCGTACGGGAGTTCACCGCCCTGCACCGCTACTACCGTCAGGCCCGCCTGCTGCGGCTGCGCCGCGTCGGCGACCGGCTGCTGGCGGTGTTCCGCACCGGTGAGAAGGCCGAGGACATCCGCGTCCTGCGCTGGGCGCTCACCGCGGACGGGCGGGTGCGGTTCCTCGACGCGCGCGGTGAACGCGACGACGTCTTCCCGCCGTCCCACGACGTCGACTGGATCCGCACCACCCGCGAGGACCACGTCCTCGGCGGCGCCCGGCCCGCCGTGCGCATCCAGGACGCGATCCTCGTTTCGACCGTCGGCGGCACCCTCACGATCGCCGACGCCGGCGACGAGGAGCCCGCCGAGCTGTACGGGGAGCCCGTCGACGAGCCGTTGCAGTCCCTCGCCGACGCGGAGATCGCGCACGCCCGGGTCGGCGCGCTGATCCTGCTGCGCGTCCTGCCCTACAAGGAGGACACCGAGCGGTACTTCGTCTTCGACACCCTCACCCGAGGTGTCGTACGCCTCGACGGCATCGGGCAGGCCTGCCGCCGCCTCCCCGACGACCGCGGCGTCGTCTTCCCCGGCGGCTACTGCCTGGCCGGCGGCACGCACAAGACGTTCGACGTGGACACCACCGGTCTTCGGTTCGAGGCCGAGCTGCGCTCCCCGTACGGGGAGGACGTGCTGTACGCGTTCCGCTCCCCCACCGGGGCGCACTGCCTGCTGCTGTCGTACCACACCGTCCGCGAGGAGGTCGCCGCCCCGCTGCCCTGCACCGGCTGGGCCCGCTTCGACGACGGCACCCTGATCGTGCTGCGGGAGGACGGCGACGAACCGGCCCGCGTGCACCCGCTACAGCTGTGGACCAGCCCGTACGCCTCCGACACCTGGGCCGCCGCCCAGCCCGTCGGCGAGGGCGCGCTGGCCCGCGTCGGCAACGCCGACCTGGTCCGCGGCATCGCCGACTGCCTGTCCCTCGCCCGCACCGCCGCCGAGACCACACCGACCGGCGAGATGTACACGGCCCTCGTCGCCGCCTGCGTGCGCGCCGCCGACACCCATCACTGGCTGGGCGAGGCCGACCTCGGCGATCTGCGCACCCCGCTGGACGCGGTGCGGGACACCGCCGAGCAGGTCCTCGCCGAGTTCGACACCGTCCGCACCCTCACCCGGCAGGCCGCCGACGCCGTCGACGAGGCCGCCGAACGGCTCGCCGCCGTGGTGCGCCGGCTGCGCGGCGAGACCCCCCGCGACGCCGCCGCGTGGGTGACCGGACTGACCGAACTGCGCCGCGCCCAGGGCCATCTGCTCACCCTGAAGGACCTGCGCTACGCGGACACCGCCCGCATCGACGACCTCGCCGAGCGGGCCGCCGCCGACCTGGACGCGTTCGGGCACCGCGCCGTCGCCTCCCTCGACCGCGACGACGCGTTCGCGCCGCAGCTGCGGGAGCTGGCCGGCCTCGCCGACGACGCCGAGCGGATCGACGCGCTCGTACAGGCCGAACCGCTGCGGGAGCGCATCGACGAACTCGCCGCGCGGATCCGCACCGTCACCGAGGTCGTCTCCGGCCTGGACATCGCCGACGCCACCGTCCGCACGTCCGTGCTGTCCCGCACCGCCGAGGTCCTCGCCGCCGTCAACCGGGCCCGCGCCCTCCTCGACACCCGCTGCCGCACCCTGCGCGACAGCGAGGGCCGCGCCGGGTTCGCCGCCGAGTCCGGCCTGCTCGGACAGCACATCACCGGCGCGCTCACCGCCGCCGGCACCCCCGACGAGTGCGACGAGCAGCTCGCGTTCGTACTGAACCGGCTGGAGGAACTGGAGTCCCGGTTCGCCGAGTTCGACGACTTCCTCGCCGAACTCGCCGACAAGCGGGCCGAGGTGTACGAGGCGTTCGCCGCCCGCAAGCAGAACCTCCTCGACGCCCGCGCCCGCCGCGCCGAACAGCTCGCCGACGCCGCCGCCCGCGTCCTGGACGCCGTCACCCGCCGGGCCGCGACCCTGCCCGACGAGGACGCCGTCAGCACCTGGTTCGCCTCCGACCCGATGGTCGCCAAGGTCCGCCGCACCGCAGAGGAACTGCGCGGACTCGGCGACAGCGTGCGCGCCGAGGAACTCGACGGCCGGCTCAAGGCGGCCCGCCAGGAGGCACGGCGGGCGCTGCGCGACCGGGGCGAGCTGTACGGCGACGACGGCCGCACCATCCGCCTGGGCGCCCACCGGTTCGCCGTCACCACCCAGCCCCTCGACCTGACCCTCGTCCCGCACGGCGACGGCCTCGCCTTCGCGCTGACCGGCACCGACTACCGCGCCCCCGTCACCGACCCCGCACTGACCGGCACGGGCGCCCTCACCGACCGGCGGCTGCCGTCGGAGTCGCCGCAGGTGTACCGGGCGGAGCATCTGGCGGCACGGCTGCTGCGCGAGCACGGCGCCGACGCGCTGGCCTCGGCCGGTGATCTGGCCGTGCTGGTGACGGAGGCGGCGAGGGAGGCGTACGACGAGGGCTACGAGCAGGGCGTCCACGACCACGACGCCACGCTCATCCTCACCGCGCTGCTGCCCCTGTACGACAAGGCCGGCCTGCTGCGGCACGAGCCGGCCGCGCGGGCCGCCGCCCAGCTGTACTGGGCGCACGGCATCGACGAGGAGCGGCGGGCGGTGTGGACGCGGCGCGCGGTGTCGATGGCGCGCGCCCGCGACACGTTCGGTCTGGCGCCCGCCATCGCCGACCTACGGCGGGAGCTGGCCGCCGCGATCGGCGGACCGTACGCGGACGCCGCGGCCGAGTACCTCTTCGACGAGCTGACGACCGGCCCCGACGGGTTCGTCCTCGCCGCCTCCGGCCGCGATCTGCTGGACGGCTTCCGCCGCACCGTGGACGGCGCCGCGTTCGACGCCGATCTGGCCGCCGTCGACGACGACGCCGCGCGCCGCCAGCTCGCCGAGGCCTGGCTGTCGGCGTACGCCCACGCGAACGGGCTCGACGTCACCGACGGCGACCTGGCCGAGGCGGTCGCGGCGGTGCTCTGCCCCGGCCTGCCGCGCCATGTGTCGGACGCGGTACCGGAGACCGTCGTCGAGGGCCTGCTCGGCACACACCCGCGGATCAGCGACCGGCGGATGCCGCTGCGCGTGGACGAGTTCCTCGCCCGCACACGCCGGTTCGCCGACGAGGACGTGCCCGCGTTCCGCGAGTTGCAGCGGCGCCGTACCGCCCTGGTCGCCGCCGAACGGGCCCGGCTGCGCCTGGACGAGCTGCGCCCCCGTTCGCTCGCGTCGTTCGTGCGGGGCCGGCTGGTCGACGAGGTGTATCTGCCGCTGGTCGGCGACAGTCTCGCCAAGCAGCTCGGCACGGCCGGCACCGCCAAGCGCACCGACACCGGCGGTCTGCTGTTGCTCGTCTCGCCGCCCGGCTACGGCAAGACCACGCTGATCGAGTACGTCGCCGACCGGCTCGGACTGATGCTGGTGAAGGTCAGCGGCCCGGCCCTCGGTCACGGTGTCACCTCGCTCGACCCGGCGGAGGCCCCGAACGCCACCGCACGCCAGGAGATCGAGAAGATCAACTTCGCGTTGGCGGCCGGCAACAACACCCTGCTGTACCTGGACGACATCCAGCACACCTCGCCGGAACTGCTGCAGAAGTTCATCCCGCTGTGCGACGCCACCCGACGCGTGGACGGCGTGTGGAACGGCGAGCCCCGCACCTACGACCTGCGCGGCAAGCGGTTCGCGGTGGTCATGGCCGGCAACCCCTACACCGAGTCCGGGGCCCGCTTCCA
Source organism: Streptomyces sp. XM83C (assembly GCF_023072675.1). GTDB lineage: Bacteria > Actinomycetota > Actinomycetes > Streptomycetales > Streptomycetaceae > Streptomyces > Streptomyces thermocoprophilus. The sequence goes on along the minus strand of NZ_JALLGL010000144.1, from coordinate 9,227 downwards.
GGTGCCGGACATGCTCGCCAACCGCGCCGACGTGTGGAACCTGGGCGATGTCCTCACCGGCAAGGAGGACGCGTTCGCGTTCAGCTTCCTGGAGAACGCGCTCACCTCCAACCCGGTGCTCGCGCCGCTCGCCGGGCGGGACCGGGCCGACCTCGACCTGTTCGTGCGGCTCGCCGAGGGCGACTCGACGGCCCGGCCGGACCGGCTCACGCATCCGTATGCGGCGGCGGAAGCGGAACAGATCGTGTCCGTGCTGCGGCATCTGCTGCGGGTGCGGGAGACCGTCCTCGCCGTCAACGCCGCGTACATCGCCTCGGCCGCGCAGTCCGACGCGACCCGCACCGAGCCGCCGTTCCGCCTCCAGGGTTCCTACCGCACCATGAACAAGATCGCCCAGCGGATCCGGCCCGCCATGAACGACGCCGAGGTCGCGGCCGTCGTCGACGACCACTACACCGCCGAGGCGCAGACCCTCACCGGCGGCGCCGAGGCCAACCTGCTGAAGCTGGCCGAGCTGCGCGGCACGCTCACGCCGGAGCAGCGCGCGCGGTGGGCGGAACTGAAGGCGTCGTACGTCCGCACCCAGACCCTCGGCGGGGCCGAGGAGGACCCGCTGGTCCGCGCGGTCGCCGCGCTCGGTCTGCTCGCCGACCGGGTGGCGGCGGTCGAGGCCGCGATCACACGGGCCGCTGATCCACGCATGCTGCTGGCGCTGCCGCGGGAGCGGGGCGCGGGAGGCCGGGACGGGCTCGGGCACGGCCGGGTGGACGGGCGGGTGGTGGACGGTATGCGGTAGACGGCCGGGGGCTGCTCGGATCCCGTGCGCGGGGATTGTGTGCGGTATGCGGTATTTCGTATACGGCATGAGAGGTCATGAGAGGCGCGGGGCGGGTGGGCCGGAGCCGAAGCCGGACGGAGATCCGCTCACCCCGGCTGGGTGAGGCGACCGGTCGTGGCCGGCCCGGAGACTGGACGGCGTGCACGGCGTGGGCGGTGGCCCGCCCTGGCCGGCTTCGCCGCCGCGGCGCGGCTGCCCCGCGCGCCGACGCCCGCCCCGTCCGCCCCGGAAGGGGCCCCGCTCAGCCCGACGCCGGCACCGGGACCCCGTACGGGGGCGTGACCGCGCCCCCTCCGGGGCCGATCAGAACGTCACGGGGGCCCGGTCACAGCGGCCCCCAGTCGGCGGCCTGGTCGACGAGGTGGGCCCGTACCCGCTGGACCGGCGGCGGCAGGGGTCCGGTGCGGGTGACGAGGTAGAGGGTGTTGAGGGGCGGGACCGGGCTGCGGTGGAGCTGTTCCAGGGCGCCGGAGCGGAGGGCGGGTTCGGCGAGGTAGCGGGGCAGGACGGAGATGCCCGCGTCGGCCGCCACCGCGGTCAGCACCGCGCGCAGATCGGGTACGACGACCGCCACCGGGTTCGGGGGCCGGCGGCCGAACTCGCTGCGCCAGTACCGGCGGATGATCGGCAGCTCGGCGGCGTACGTGACGAGCGGGAGGTGGGCGAGGGCGGCGACCGGGTCGTCCTCCAGCAGGTCCGGATCGACGGTACGGGCCGCGGTGGGGGCGCCGACCAGCACGAACTCCTCGTCCACGTACGGCATCGCGGTCAGCCCCCGCAGCGTCGGCGGCGGCCGGACCGACGACACCACCAGGTCGAGACGTTCCTCCGCGAGGAGGGTGAGCAGCGGCTCGGCCAGGTCCAGGGTGAGCTTCACGGTGAGGCCGTGCCGGGTCAGCGGCGCCAGCGCGGGCAGCAGGCGGGCGCCCGCGAACTCCGCCGCCGACCCGAGCCGTACGGTCCCGCGTACGGCGTCCTCGTCGTCGGTGCGCAGTGCCTGGCGCAGGCCGTCGAGGTGGGGGCCGACCCGGCGGGCCAGTTCATGGGCGCGGGGAGTGGGCTCGGCGCCGTTGCGCGAGCGGGTGAACAGCGTGCCGCCCACCTGCTCCTCCAGCCGTACGAGCTGCCCGCTCACCGCCGGCTGCGACAGGCCGAGCGCCTTGGCCGCGCCCGTCAGCGAGCCGCGGCGGTAGATCTCCAGGAACGTCGCGACCAGATCCAGGTCCTTCACACAAGCGACGATACATAAGGGTTCTTATGGATGCGGGGTGCTTGTGTCGGGTCCGGCGATGCACGCTGGGGGGCGTCCCGAACGGTCCCGACCGGCCCAGGAAGGACGGTCCCGACCGGCCCAGAACAGTCCTGAACGGTCCCGAACGATCTCGATCGGTCCGCACAGCAGGGCCGGGGCAGTCCCGAAAAGCCGAACCCCCTGTACACGAGGACGTGACAACCCCCATGGCACAGATCCTGATGATCCTCTCCGCCGCCGACACACTCACCCTGGCCGACGGCAGCAGCCACCCCACCGGCTACTGGGCGGAGGAGGTCGCCGCGTCGCACAAGGTGCTCACCGAGGCCGGGCACACGGTGCGCATCGCCACGCCGGGCGGCGCGCGGCCCGTCGTCGACCCGATCTCCCTGGACGAGCGCGGCGGTGTGGAGGCCGCCGACGCCGCCGAGTTCAAGGCGTACCTGGAGTCCATCGACGCGGACCTGTCCGCCCCGCTCGACCTGCCCGCCGTACGCGCCGCCGACCACGACGCCCTGTACCTGCCCGGCGGTCACGCCCCGATGGCCGACCTCGCCGGCGACGCCCGCCTGGGCGCGCTGCTCGCCGACGCCGACGCGCGCGGGCGGATCGTCGCAGCGCTGTGCCACGGTGTCGCCGGGCTGCTCAGCGCGACGAAGGACGACGGCGGTTTCGTCTTCGCGGGGCGCGGTCTGACCGTGTTCACCGACGAGGAGGAGCGGCAGGGCGGGCTCGGCGACCGTACGCCGTGGCTGGTGCAGAGCAGGCTCGCCGAGCGGGGCGCCGTCGTGAAGCCGGGCGCGCCCTGGTCCGACACGGTCGTCGTGGACGGCAACCTGATCACCGGTCAGAACCCGCAGTCCAGTGTGTCGACGGCACGCCGGGTCGTCGAGGCGCTGGCGAGCGCCTGACCGCCGCGTGACCGGCCGGAACGGCCGCCCGACGGTCGGCCTGACGGGCCGCCTGACCGGCGGCCGACGGGGCTGCCTCAGCCGTTGGCCGGTACGCGCCGGCCGGCCCACGCGGCCAGCAGCCGCAGCCGGGTCTCGGAGGGGGAGCCCTCCTGCACGGTGTACGCGATCAGCGCCTGGTCGGGGTCGTCGGGCAGACGCAGCGTCTCGTAGCCGAGGTCGAGTTCACCGACGACGGGGTGCCGGTAGACGTACCGCCCGTGCGTCTTGTCCTTCAGCCGGTGCTCGGCCCACGCGGTGCGGAACTCCGGGCTGGCCGCGCAGAGTTCGGCGACCAGTTCCGCCGTGGCCGGGTCGCCGGGGTGGCGGGCCGCGTCGAGCCGCAGATACGCCGCCACGTCCCGCAGCTTGCCCGGCCAGTCGGCGTACAGCTCGCGCATGCCCTCGTCCAGCACGACGAGGCGGGCCTTGTTCCGCATACGGGGCGGCAGCGCCCCGAAGTCGGTGATCAGGGCGGCGGCGAGGCCGTTCCAGGCGAGGACGTCGGTGCCCCGCCCGACGACGTACGCCGGGACCTCGAAGGCCGCGTCCAGCAGACGCCGCAGACCCGGCCGCACCCGCTGCGGTGCCGTGTCCTCGCCGGGCGCGGGGCCCGGCCAGGGGCGGGCCAGCCGGTACAGATGCTCCCGCTCCACGGGGTCCAGGCGCAGCGCGCGGGCCACCGCGTCCAGGACCTCCTCGGAGAAGTGCAGCGTGCGGCCCTGCTCCAGCCGTACGTAGTGATCGACGCTCACCCCCGCCAGCCGGGCCAGTTCCTCCCGGCGCAGCCCCGGCACCCGCCGCCGGCCCCCGTAGTCCGGCAGCCCCAGCTCCTCGGGCCGCAGCCGGGCCCGCCGGGAGCGGAGGAACTCGCCCAGCTCCGCGCGTCGGTCCAGAGTCATGCGGGCCAGTATTCCGGGCGGCCGGCGCGGGCCGCCACGCCTCAGCCTGGTCACGCCGTGCCCAGGCACACGCTGCCGCTGGGCCCGCCCGTGCCGTGTCGGCGACGGTGGGGACACGACGACGCGGGAGCGCACCGGACCGCAAGGCCCGTCTGCTCTCCGCGCTTTCACCCTCACTGGAGCGACGACGACATGAACGTGACGACCTCTCTCCCGACCCGCCCCCTCGGCACCACCGGTATGCACATCAGCCGGGTCGGCTTCGGCTCGTGGGCGGTGTCCGGCGCCGGCTGGCGGTTCGGCTGGGGCACCACCGACGACGCCGAGTCGATCGCCGCGATCCGGCACGCCGTCACCTCCGGCGTCAACTGGATCGACACGGCGCCCGCGTACGGGCTCGGCCACTCCGAGGAACTCGTCGGCAAGGCCGTCGCGGGCCTGCCGGAAGCGGAACGGCCGTACCTGTTCACCAAAGCGGGGCTGGTTCACGAGGACGGCGACCCGCAGGGCGTACCGCTGCGGACGATGAGACCGGAGAGCGTACGGCGCGAGGTGGAGGACTCGCTGCGCCGCCTCGGCGTGGACCGTATCGACCTGTACCAGGTGCACTGGCCGGACACCGGCGAACCCCTCACCGCGGTGGGGGAGGGCCCGGCCGAACCCTCCCCGAACGCCACCCCGCTGGAGGAGTACTGGCAGGTGATGGCCGACCTGAAGGCGGAAGGGAAGGTACGGGCGATCGGCCTGTCCAACCACAGCCCCGACCTGCTGGAACGCGCCGAGAAGATCGCCCACGTGGATGTCGTGCAGCCCCCGCTGTCCGCGATCAACCGCTCTGCGGCACCCGAGATCGCCTGGGCGCACGCACACGACACCGGCGTGATCGTCTACTCGCCGCTCCAGTCCGGCCTGCTCACCGGCGCGTTCTCCGCCGAGCGCGTGGCGGCGCTGCCCGCCGAGGACTGGCGCACCGGCCACCCCGACTTCACCACCCGGCTGGACGCCAACCTCCGCCTCGCCGACGCGCTGCGCCCCGTCGCCCGGCGGCACGGCGCGACCGTCGCCGAGGCCGCCGTCGCGTGGACGCTGGCCTGGCCGGGCGTCACCGGCGCCATCGTCGGCGCCCGCAACCCCCGCCAGGTCGACGGCTGGCTCGGCGCCGGCTCCCTGCGGCTGACGGTGACGGACCTGGAACACATCACCGACGCGATCCGGGAGACGGGCGCGGGGACGGGACCGGCACGGGCGTGAGGGGCCGGGCGTGAGGGGCGCCGCCGTACGACCTGGGCCGACCGGGGCGCCTGTGACGGGGGTGCGGGCGGTCCTCGGTTCGGGTCGCGGTGCCACCGGGCGCGGGTCGCCCGCGCGCCCGCGTTGCCAGGTGGTGGCCGGTCGGCCAGGCGGTCGCGCGCTCGCCCTGCGGGGCGTGCCGGTGCCGGTGCTGCGGGTGCGGGACCGGGTCGACGAGCGCGGCAGGACATCGATCCACGCCGCCGACGACGGCGACGGCCGTACGCCACTGCTGTGGGCCCGTGCGAAGGCGGTGGACGGCGAGGCCGACCCGGTGCACGGTGCCGCCGAGCCTGAGGAGGCCGCGCCGGACACACGGCTCCACGAAGCGGTCCTGTACGGCGCCCCGTACGAGGGAGGCGAACTGGTGCTCGGCACCACCGACCGTGAGGGCCACCCGGCGGTCGTCCGCGCGACGGGCGCGGTGCGCGTGGCCCCGAGCGGGCAGCGTCCGGCGCACGACTGTCGCCCGAACGTAGGGGACCGTACCCCCACCCGGCCCTGACACGGTGTCGGCAAAGGGGCGGGCCCGCTCCGTCTTGTCAGACTTCCTGCTCGTCGTACCGCACCACTCTCGACGAGCGAAGGAGACGCGGATGGGGAGCGCACCGCGCTTCGCGGCGGCAGTGCTCACGGGCCTCCTGCTGGCCCAGGGCACGTTCACCGCATCGGCACACGGCCGGGACGCCGACACCACTCCACCGCCGCCCACCCCGCGCAGCGAGGTGCACACGCTGCGGTTCCTGCCCGGCGGCACGGACGTCTTCCACGCCGACACCGAGACGTTCAGCATGCTCGGCGTCACCTGGGACGACCCGAACGCCCCGCTGCCCGGCACCCTGGAGGTCCGTACACGCTCCGTGGACACGGACGAGTGGTCCGAGTGGACGCCGCTGGACGCCGACGACAGCGCCGGTGACGCCGAGGCGCGCCGGGGCGGCACCGACCCGCTGTGGGTCGGCGCGTCGGACGGCGCGGAGGTCCGCTCGATCGACGGCGACGACATCGTGCACGGCCTGCCGGAAGGGCTGCGCCTGGACCTCATCGACCCCGGCCGTGCCACCACCGCGAGGCCTCTGCCCGCACCCCAGGCGTCCTCCGGGACGTCACCGGCGGCGGGCGCCCCGAAGCCGGCGATCGTGACCCGCGCCGGATGGGGCGCCGACGAGTCGATCAGCCCGGCGAGCCCGGTCTACACGGCGAGCGGCGCGATCAAGGCGGCGGTCGTCCACCACACCGTCGACTCCAACAACTACACGTGCGCCCAGGCACCGAGCGTGATCCGCTCGATCCACGCGTACCACGTGCGGCAGCTCGGCTGGCGGGACATCGGCTACAACTTCCTCGTCGACAAGTGCGGCACGATCTACGAGGGCCGCAAGGGCGGCGTGGACAGGGCCGTCCTCGGCGCGCACGCGTACGGCTTCAACTCGCAGACCACCGGCATCGCCGTACTCGGCACGTACACCTCGACGACCCCGCCGGAGGCCGTGCTGAACTCGGTGGCGGCGGTGGCCGCGTGGAAGCTCGGTAAGTACGGCATCGACCCGACCGGCACGACGACGCTCACGGCGGGCGCGGACGGCGGCAACTACTTCCACAAGAACTGGAAGCTCGGCGCGAAGCTCACCTTCCCCACGATCCACGGCCACCGCGACGGCTACAACACCCAGTGCCCGGGCGACAAGCTGTACGACAAACTCCCCACGATCCGCACCAAGGCAGCGACCCTGACAGCCAAGAACCACCTCTGACGACAGCATTCCGCCGACCGCCCCGACGCCCTCCGCATGCCCCCGGAGGGCGTCACCGTCATTACGGTCGTCCTCATGCCACTGACGCCCGAAGAGTTCTACGACCACGCCCGTACCGCCGCAGACGGTGAACTGCGCCTGCCGCTGTCCCGCATGACGGAGTGGGACAGCAGCCCGTTCGAACGCGACGGCCTGCGAGTGGCACCGCTGCGCCCACCGCAGCTGCCGGAACCACCGCGACACGGCGAGGACCCGGCCGCCTGCGACATGTGCCGCAACCGGCACGACGATGTCTGGCACGACGACCGCTGGCGTCTGACCCGGTCGGACGGGGTGGGCATCCCGCTGGCCCTGATGCTGCTCCCGAGGGACCACTTCGACCTCGCTGACCTGCCGGACGACATGGCGGCCCAACTGGGCGTCCTGACCACGCACATCGCCCGCCATGTGGAGGCCCTCCCGCACATCGGCCGCGTCCACGTCCACCGCGTCGGCGACGGCGCCGCCCACCTGCACATCTGGTTCCTGGCGCGCCCCGAGGGCCACCTCCAACTCCGAGGCTCCTGGCTCCCCGTATGGGACGACCTGCTGCCGCGCTACCCGACCGAACCGGCGGAGAGGGACGCGACGAGGGTGGCAACAGCGCTGACGGAGTCTTACGGGGGAACCTGCCGGCAGGGGTGACGCGACCCCGGCGTCGACAGGCAGCCCGGAACCGCCGCGGCGCCTCACACGCGTCGGGGCCTCAACGGCTCGCTCCCCGGGTGAGCCCCCCGCAATACGGCCGTGACCGCCCTCACGAGGTCGACGGCTGCGGCGCTGCGGCGCTGAACGCTCCCGGCGCAGACGCCGTGATGGTGCAGCACGTACACGGCGGTCAGTGCTGGCTGCACGGCTCGGATCAGCGGACCGTTGTCGGACGCCGGCTTCACGTGCCAGGCATGCGTCACGTCGCTGAGTCTGCGCGGAGCCCTGCGAGTGATCATGTTCTCGCTGCCTTCGAGCGCACTGGGATGCCTTGGTGTTCTGCGACAGGGTCACGGTGCTGGGTGACGTGTCCGCGTCCCTGGACATCTGTGTCCAGGAGTCCGTGCAACCGCCCCTCAGCGAGCGCGACCTGGCGTCCGCCTTCGCCCGGGCGGCAGGCACCGTGGTTCTCTTCCCCGCCGAAGAAGCGCCGCCGAGCGCGTACTGGCTGGCCAGGGAAGACGGTCTGGTCACGCGAGCACGCCTGTACGGTTCCGATGACGAACCTCGTTACACGATCGACCGGGTGGAGGATCCCGTCGGCCGACTGCCGCATGTCACGGTGGCCCGGATTCCGGAAGTGGTATGCGAACTGAAGATCGCAACGCCACTCGCCGACGCCTTCGCCGCGAACTCGCGACGCATGCACCCGGACGAGGCCGGCACGTTGGGATCGCCGGCCTGGACGGCGAGCGATCGCCTCGGTGCGTGGGAAAAACTCGTCCGCCAGATGGAAGCCGCGTGGGCGCCTTCCGGTTGGTATCCCCCGGACCTCTACGGTGAACGACTCGAAGTGCGCGACGAACTGGAGCAGGTGCGCACTCGACTCCCGCAGGACCTTACTGTCTTGCTCCGGGACTCTCTTGCGTCTCTGGACGCCCTCTTCGTCGAGCTGACAGTCGATGACACCGGCGGTCTGCTATCCGCAAGGAGCTTCTTCCGGCGGAGGGCGCCGCTTCGTCCCACGGATGGTGGTGGGACCGCCGCCCTGAACCTCTGCCCTGGTGATACGACGGACCGGTGGCGCCGACCGCGGTCCAGCCTGGCCGGACCCGGTCTTGAGACGTTCCGGGAGTGCCTTCGGCTCCGGGATGCGCCGATGGCGCTGCGCGATGCGGTACTGCGCGACCTGCCGGAAGCTGGGGCTTCTGCGCGCCGGTTTCCACCACCGCCTCTTCGGGCCTGACCACCTTCACCCACAGGCTTGCCGGTGAGCTTGCTGATCAATCGCACAAACAAGGCCCAGGTCTCTGACCTGGGCCTTCGCTCTGGAGCGGGTGACGAGAATCGAACTCGCGCTCTCAGCTTGGGAAGCTGATGTTCTACCATTAAACTACACCCGCGTAAGTCGCCGACGCCCCCATCGGGTGGTGTCGGAACCGTCGCCCACTGTACCGCATCTCAGGCTCCCGGTGTTCAAGGTCGGGGGCCTCTGTTGTTTTCCGGGGGTGGGGATACGGGCGGTCCCTTATCCACATTTCCGAGCCCACGAGA
>NZ_JALLGL010000143.1 GCF_023072675.1 Streptomyces sp. XM83C | reverse complement strand
CCCGGAAAGGCCAGCCGTCCCCGAGGTCCCGGCCGCCCCGAGGCCCGCGGCCCCCGTCGCCCCCGCGGTCCCGGCGTCCACCGCGGCCGGCCGAGAGGTGATCGTCACCCCGTCCTCACCGGCCGCCGGCGACGACTTCACGCTCACGGTGCGCGGCTGCTCCGCCAGGACCGGCAAGGCGGTCTCCTCGGCGTTCGTCGCCGACGTGCACCTCGCCGGCGCCGACGGCGGCCTCACCGGCGAGACCAAGGTGCGCTCCACGCTCGAGCCCGGCCCGTACGACGTGAAGATCACGTGCGGCGAGTACACGATCAAGGGCAGCATCACCGTCGTGGCCGCCACCGACGGGCCGCACCCCACCACGCCCGCCTCCCCGATCGCCCCCGTCCCCGCGGGCGGCGGCGGCATGGCCCCGCTGGTGATGTCGTCGTCGCGCTCCGACGGCCCCGGCACCGCCCAGGCGATCACCGGGCTCGTCCTGGCCGGTGTCGCCGCGGTGGCCGTCGCCCTGCGCAGCGCCCGCCGGAGCCGCAGGACGGACTGACCCATGGCCGAGAGCGCACGCTCCTCCGGCACCGGACGCCTGCTGACCGGCCTGGCCTGGGCGGTACTGCTGCTCGGGCTGTGGCTGTGGGGCCGCGAGGTGACCGACGTACGGCCAGGGACGTCCGCGCCGGTCACCGGTGACGTGGCCGGTGTCGGACGCCCCGGCCTGCCTCTGCCGCCGGCGGCGCCGCCGCTGAGGCCCGCGCTGCCGCAGCGCATCGACATCCCCGAGCTGGGGGTGCAAGCGCCGGTCGTGGCGCGCGGCCTGACCGCGGCCGGCGCGATCGACCCGCCGCCCTTCGAACAGGCCGCGGCGGTCGGCTGGTACGCGGGCGGTGTCCGGCCCGGCGCCGCGGGGACCGCGCTGATGGTCGGGCACGTCGACACCGAGACCCGCCCCGCCGTCTTCTACAAGCTCAGCACCCTCACTCCCGGCCGCACCGTGCGGGTCGTCCGTGACGACGGCAAGGTCGCCGAGTTCACCGTGGAGGACATCGAGGTGGTGCCCCGCGAGCGGTTCGACGCCGACCGCGCCTACGGTGTTCGCCGCCCCGGCCGCGCCGAACTCCGCCTGATCACCTGCGGAGGCACCTTCGACCGGGCCACCCGCAGCTACACGGCGAACGTGATCGTCTCGGCGTACCTCACAGGCACGGTGGCCTGACGGAACCCGCCGTCCCGGCCACCGCACCCCCACCGGATGAGCCACCGGCGCCCATCACGACGTATGTCAGGATTGAGCTTTGTGACAGTGCACTCCAAGGGGGAGTTGGATGTACGGCAAGAGGGGGGCCGCGGCGGTGCTGGGGGCGGCACTGCTGCTCGCCGGTTGTTCCTCCGGGGGCGACGACGGCGACAAGAAGGGTGACGGCGCGGGCGCCGGCATCACTCAGCAGCCCAAGGCCGCCGACCCGTTCTGGGTCAACCCGGACGGCAACGCCGCCAAGCAGGTGGCCGCTTATCTCAAGGACGGCAAGAAGACCGAGGCGGAGCTGATCCGCAGGATCGCCTCGCAGCCGACCGGTGAGTGGATCGGCCCGGACGACCCGGAGAAGGAGGCACGCGGCTTCACCGAGGCCGCCGCCGCCGCGGACCGCACCGCGCTGCTCGTCCTGTACAACATCCCGCACCGTGACTGCGGCCAGTACAGCCAGGGCGGCGCCGCGGACGGCGACGCCTACCGGGAGTGGATCGAGGGCGTCGCCAAGGGCATCGGCGACCGCCCGGCCACGGTGATCCTGGAACCGGACGCCGTGCTGCACCTGGTGGACGGCTGCACCCCGGACGAGTTCCACGAGGAGCGCTACGACCTCCTCAAGGGTGCCGTCGAGTCCCTGAAGAAGCTGAAGAACACCAAGGTCTATCTGGACGCGGGCAACGCCGGCTGGGGCCACCCCGACCAGATCCACGAACCGCTGCGCTGGGCGGGCATCGACCGGGCCGACGGCTTCGCGGTCAATGTGTCGAACTTCTATACGACCGAGGCGTCCATCGCGTACGGCAAGCAGCTGTCCGCCAAGGTCGGCGGCAAGCACTTCGTCGTCGACACCAGCCGCAACGGCAACGGCCCCTACATGGGCGGCGACACCGACGAACGCTGGTGCAACCCGCCTGGCCGCGCGCTGGGCGAGCCGCCCACCACGAAGACGGCGGACCCGCTCGTCGACGCCTATCTGTGGGTCAAGCGGCCCGGAGAGTCGGACGGCGAGTGCAAGGGCGGCCCGAAGGCGGGCCAGTGGTGGCCGGACTACGCGCTGAAGCTGGCGAAGGCCTCCGAGTGACGCCCCGGGCCTGAGAGCCCGGCACACACGACGAAGGGCGCCCCCGTCAGGAGGGCGCCCTTCGTCGTGTGCAGGCGCTACGGCACCCGCACCCACTGAGCCTTCGACGGCGTCCCCTGATCGTCGTCGACGAACAGCATGTACCAGCCGGACGGCACCAGGTTCCGGTTCTCCGGCACGGTCACCGTCACCTTGTCGCCGGACACCTTGAAGTCCAGCGCGATGGACCGCTGGTCGACGTCCGTGACGTGAGTGGTCGCGCTCGGCCGGATCAGCCGCGCCTTCTTCAGGGAGGACGCGTGCAGCGACGTGAACGTGCCCGACTCGCCGCGCCGGATCGTCGACGGACCGTCGGACAGCGACGGCCGCGAGTCCCGGTACAGATACGGCGGCGTGTAGATCTCGATCCGCTGCTCGAACTTGCCCGGCTTGGTGTTGGCCTTGTCGGCGTAGAGCGAGTCGGAGCCGAAGAACATCACGCGGCCGTCGGGCAGCAGCACCGACCCGGAGTGGTAGTTGCGGCCCACGAGCGGGTCGGCGACCCGCTGGAAGGTGTTGGTGTCCGGGTGGTAGATCCGGGCCTGGAGGATGTTGGAGTCGCTGCGGCCCCGGTAGTCCTCCGAGCCGCCGGAGACGAGCACGGTGTCGTCGGGCAGCACCGACGCCTGCGGATAACGGGTGCCCTTCTCCAGCGTCGGCCCGTCCACGAAGTGCGGGTCGGCGGCCTTCAGGTCGACCAGCCGGGTCTTGTTGCTGGACTTCTTCGACTCGCCGACACCGCCGCCGCCGATCACCATGTACTTCTCGTTCTGCGCGGGCGGCAGCAGAACGGTGTTGGACGTCTCCATCTTGTCCGGGTCGCTCAGCCCGGGGATCTTGGTGAACTTGTTGGTGTCGACGTCCCAGATGCCGGGGTCACGGCCGACGTCGTCGGGCCCGTAACCGGCGTTCGAACCCGAGTAGAAGATCTTGCCGTTCTGCATCGGGAACAGCGCGGGGTACGTCGGGAACTGACGCACGTTCTTCGTGTACGTCCACTTCTTGGTGGCCGGGTCGAAGATCTCGTTCTTGCCGGGGACGAGCTGCCCGATGTCGTCGAGGCCGGAGACACTGAGGATCCTGCCGTCGCTGAGCGTGGTCAGCGTCGGGTACCAGCGGGCCTCGTTCATCGGGTCGACCTTGATGTACCGCTCGGCGACCGGGTCGAACTCGTACGCGTCGCGGATGCCCTGGAAGTCCTTCTTGTCCAGGGCGAGTTTCTGCGCGATGCCGTAGGTGTTGCGGGCGTCGAGACCGGTCAGACCCTGAATTCGGTAATTGTCCTGGGTGCCGGTCTCGTACTGGGAGCCGGCCTTCTCGGCCTCGACATAGATACGGCCCAGACCCGGGTCGTTGCGCAGGAACCTTCCGGTCTTGTCGAAGATCTTCTTCGCGCGCGGCACCAGCACGGGGTCCTTCGAGACGAAGGTCTTCCCGTTCTCCTTGCCGGTGAACTTGGTACCCGCGGGCAGCGTGATCGGCTTGTCCGGGTTCTCGTTGTGGACGATCATCAGGCCGCCGGCCTTGGTGACGTCACCTTTGAGCTTCTCGTACCGCTTGGTGCCGCCCGCGATCAGCAGATTGCCGTTGGCCAGCTGCGTGTGCCCGGTGCAGAACAGGTCGTTCGGCGTGGGCACCTTCTTGATGGTGCCCTTCACCGGGTCCCAGATACGGGTGTCGTACTTCTTCGCGTCGAAGTTGTCCTGGTTGTTTCCCGAACCGGCGACGAGCAGGACCTTCCCGGTGTGCAGGAGCGCGGCGTGAATGGTGTTCTGCCGGTACTCCTCCGGGAAGTTCACGATTTCCCAGTGGCCGTTCTCCGCTTTGTATTCGGGCTTGTTGATCTGGTACTGGTGGTATTTCTCGGTCCCGAAGCGGTAGAGCCACGGCCCGTTCATCCCGGCCAGCGCGAGTACCACCGCCGTGCCTATCGCGAGTCGACGGGCGCGGCGGCGGCCGGCCTGGTCCTTCATTCCTTACGTCCCCCAAGTCCACCAAGGGCGATCTGCATGGTCTGGTCGTTGCCCCCGTCCTGGCCCGCGCTGTCGGCCCAGGCGGGCCGCTGAGCGGGGGCGTGCGGCACCTGGCCGTGGGCCATGTGCCCGTGCGGCGCTTGGCCGTGCGGCGCCTGGCCGTGCGCCGCGGGTCCGTGGGCGGCGGGGCCGTGAGCCCCGTACGGGCCGGGCTGCGCGGGCGTCCCGGCCGTCGGCGCGGGCGCGTCGCTCTGCGGCTGCGCGGCCCGCTCCGCGGGCTTCTTCTTCTTCGCCTCGCGCAGCTCGTGCCGCCACACGAAGATCGGGAAAGCCGTGATGATCATCGCGAACGTGGCCCAGGTGATCATCGCCGGGTGCGAGTGGCCGAGGACGAGACCGGCGACGATGGACGCCCCGAAGATCGCGATGAAGTACCAGTGGTAGCGGAAGGTCGCGAACCAGGTGTCGGGGCTGGCCGAGTCGCCCTTGGGCGTCACCACGAACTTGCTCTTGCGGCGCAGCAGCGAGTCGATCAGCGCCTTGGCGTACAGCGGCGCGGACAGCGCGGACATCACCATGCCGGCGACACCGCCGGAGCCCTCGGGCTCGTGCGGGGAGACGTTGTGGCGGCGGTTCCAGACGTACAGGCCGATCTGGAGCGCGGAGGCGTTGCCGTAGAGCATCAGCCACACCGTGGGGTCGATGTTCACACCCGAGGCGCCCAGGCCCAGGAACAGCGCACAGCTCAGCGCCGCCAGGATCCAGTTGAGGGCGGACATCGGGTAGAAGATGATCATCATGGTGTAGTTGAAGAGCTTGCCGGGCGGCAGCGTGCCCCAGCCCTTCCAGTACTGCTTGAGGATCGTCTCGTAGGTGCCGCGCGACCAGCGCATCTGCTGGGTGAAGAAGTCCGTCCAGGCGGCCGGGCCCTCACCGACGGCGAGCACGTCCGGGGTGTACACCGACTTCCACTTGCGGCCCGTCGCCGGGTTCTTGTGGCGGTGGATCTCGAAGCCGGTCGCCATGTCCTCGGTGATCGAGTCGTACAGGCCGCCGATCTGCTTGAGGGCCTTGATACGGACGGCGTTGGACGTGCCGACGAACATGGGGGCGCCGTACTTGTTGCCGGCGCGCTGGATCAGCGCGTGGAACAGGAACTGCTGCGACTCGGCGGCCTTGGTGACGAAGTTGTCGTAGTTGCCGTAGACCTGCGGGCCGATGACGAAGCCGACGTCCGGGTCGCGGAAGAAACCGAGCATCCGCTCCAGGTAGTTGGGCAGCGGTACGTGGTCGGTGTCGACGGACGCGAAGAAGTCGTAGTCGTCGCCGTGGGCGTCGAGCCAGGCGTTGTAGTTGCCGTGCTTGGTCTTGGCGCGGTGCGGGCCCTTGGCCTGGTTCCACTTCGCGACGCCCTTGCGGGAGAAGTGACGTACGCCGAGGCGTTCGCAGACGGCCTTGACCTCGGGGTCGTCGCCCTCGTCGAGCAGCCAGACGTGCATCACGCCCCGGTGGCGGATCTTGACGGCCGCCTCCAGGGTCTTCGTCACCATCTCCAGCGGCTCCTTGCCCGGCACGAAGGAGGTGAGGAAGGCGACGCGGGTGCCGGTCTCCGGCACGACCGGGACCGGGTCACGGGCGACGAGGGTGGCGTGCGCGTTGGACAGCACGTTCATGCAGCGGAAGAACTCGATCAGGCCGATCGAGACGAGCATGACGATGTCGAGCGCGGGGAGGAAGTCGAACGCGGGGTAGTCGCGTTCCGTCCAGTGTTCGGGCTGGAGCAGCCAGAAGAGCAGCACGAGCGACAGCACGGGGGCGGCGGCCAGCATCAGGGCGACCCGGATGCGGTGCGGCTCCTGCGAGATCAGCGAACGGTACTGGACTTTGTACGGCTTGTTCGGGTCCGGCTGGGTGAGGGGGCCGGCGAGTCGGCTGTAGTGCTCGTAGTCGTATCTCGGAAGCGTTTTCTTGATGCGCCGGAAGGTTCCGGTCGTGCTCATCCTGTGCGAAGGCACCCTGAGCTGAGTGGTCTCTGACGGGTCGTAGTTCTGCCGGGCGCCCGTCGGCGTCGACGTCATGAGTCATCCCCCCACACGCAGGTCACCGCGTGTATGTCGGTCGTCCATCGCGTCCGCCAAGAGCCCCCTCGACCTTCACGGACGTGTCAGTGGTGGGCCACAGGCGCCACGTCCACCCAACTCTATAGACATGGAACCGCGACCTTCCGGTTGCATGATGCCCCCCTCGGCATCGGCGTCAGAACGGGGCCCCTCTCCCCGCCGGTCCGGTGCAACCGTTTTCTCGCCCCCCAAGTGCCGCGAAACGGCGGCAGCTTGAGGAACCAGGGTTCTACGGTGTCCAGCATGATCGCAAGACGGGAAACGAGGTGTTTACCGGTCATACGAGTCGATTGCGGCGTCGTTCCGCGATCCGGACAGATGTTTCGATCAGGTGTTCCCGGAGCGGTGCTGCCGACTCCGGGGGCCGGGGCGGGTCGGGCACTCCGGGTTCCGTTTGTGCCGTGTTGCGGTGTCGCCGGGCAAGCGAAAGGCCCCTCGCCTCGGCGAGGGGCCTTTCCCGTCTGTGCGCCGCCAGGGACTCGAACCCCGGACCCGCTGATTAAGAGTCAGCTGCTCTAACCAACTGAGCTAGCGGCGCCTGCTGACGTCGACAACTCTACATGACCTTCGGGGGTGCTCCTGACCACCGCCGATCGTCCTTTTTGTTCCGATATGTCCATGACGTACATCATTCGGACCGTCAGAGTGCGCTCCGGGGTGAGAGTTGGAAAACTGATCAATGTGCACAGGAGTGGACAATTCCACCTGGAGTGTGAGGGGAATCGCATGGAGACTCCGGTCTTCGAGGAGATCGACCCCGTGAGCGACTGCGACTGCCCCGGCTGCGTCCACCGGCGTCGGGTGTTCCCGGTCGCGCCGCCGGGCCGCCCCCCGGCGCACCGCGCCGCGCTCGTCGTGGCGGCTGCCGCCGCCGCGGCGGTCACCTCGGCCCAGGCGGCCCCCGCGGCAGCCTCCCCTCACGCCCCCGGCCGGCCCGGTCTCCCCGCGGGGGACGAACCCGAGACCCCGCAGGGCACCAAGGCCCCGCTGCACGGCCCGGGCGGGACGCCCGCCAAGCCCGCCGTGACGATCAAGGAGACGACCCGGGCGGACATCATCCGGCGCGCCAAGCTCTGGGTCGCCGCGCAGGTGCCGTACAGCATGACCGCGTACTGGTCCGACGGGTACCGGCAGGACTGCTCCGGCTATGTCTCCATGGCCTGGAACCTGCCGGGCAACGAGTGGACGGGCAGCCTCGGGCAGTACGCCGTCCGCATCACCAAGGAGGAACTGGAGCCCGGCGACATCCTGCTCTTCCACAACCCGTCCGATCCGGAGCGCGGCTCCCATGTGGTGATCTTCGGCGGCTGGACGGACTACACGCACACGTACTACGTCGCCTACGAGCAGACCCGCCCCGCCACCCGCCGCCAGGCCACCCCCTACCCGTACTGGAGCAACGCGGCCAAGTACGTCCCCTACCGCTACAAGGGCGTCTCCGTGACCACGGGCGGTGCCCAGGCGGAGCCGGTGCAGGCACCGCGACAGCAGGCCACCCCGTTCCCGGGGGCGTCGTACTTCCGGCCCGGCGCGAACAACAAGTACGTCACCCAGCTGGGCCAGATGCTCGTCGCCCGCGGCGGCGCCCGCTTCTACACCTCCGGCCCCGGCCCGGTGTGGACGGAGTCGGACCGCAGGGCCGTGCAGGCCTTCCAGCAGGCCCAGGGCTGGAAGGGCGCCGACGCCGACGGCTACCCCGGCCCGCACACCTGGTCCCTGCTGGTCGAGGGCAAGGGCAAGGGCATCCCGCCGGTCGCGAAGGCCGCGACCCCGGCGAAGCCCGCCCCGGCGCCGGCCACCGCCGAGGGCAAGGCGGGCACCGTCCCGCCCTTCCCGGGCCGGGACAAGTTCCGGCCGGGCGAGAACAACGCGTACGTCACCCAGCTGGGCCGGCAGCTGGTGAAGAAGGGGTACGGCCGCTACTACACCAGCGGTCCCGGCCCGCGCTGGGGCGAGGCGGACCGCCGCAACGTGGAGGCGTTCCAGCGCGCCCAGGGCTGGCGGGGCGGCGCGGCGGACGGATACCCCGGCCCGGAGACCTGGCGGCGGCTCTTCCGGTGAGGTCCACAGCGCGCAGCGGTTGGAGGCAGGCATGAGTACGACCACCGAATCGATGCCCGAGTCGGAGGGGAACGCGGAGGGCGGCACGCCCCGCCCGGCCCGGCTCATCCAGAACGAGGCGACCACCGAGATCCCCGTCCACCTCCTCTTCCGTGACGACCCCGACCCGGAGCCGGTGCCCGCGCGCCCCGCCGTGGTGGGGCGCCGGCAGAGCACCGGGGAGCAGCCCAGGGTGCGCAGGCCGGTCGCGCCGGTGCGCCGGCGTCCGGTGCCGGAGGTCGATCCGGAGCTGGGGGAGCGGCCGGCGCGGGTGCTGCCGGGCCTGGCCGGTGTGCTGGCGGGGGTGTGCGGGGCGGCCGGGTGCGCGGCGACCTCGTGGTGGGCGGGGCTGCTGCCACCGGAGGCGGTGCGGGCGTTCGGCCTGCCGGCGCTCGTCCCGGCGGGGCTCGGCCCGGTGCAGTGGGCGGCGTACGCGGGGGCGGGCGCGCTCGGGCTGTTCGGGTTCGGCGGGCTGGCGCGCGGCCGTACCGGGCGGGCGTGGGTGCTCGGTCTGTTCGGCCGCTACCGGGGCACGGTCCGGCGTACCGGCCTGATGTGGGTCAACCCGCTGTTGCTGAGGCGCCGGGTGGACGTACGGCTGCGGCACTGGCGCAGCGCGGCCATGCCGGCGGCCGACGGCAACGGTGTGGCGCTGCGGGTGGTCGTGCTGGTGGTGTGGCGCGTGCGGGACACCGCGCGGGCCGTGCTCGCGGTGGACGACCACGAGGCCTATCTGCGCGAGTGCGTGGAGGCGGCGCTGGCGCGGGTGCCGGTGGAGATGCCGGGCTCCGGGAGGTCGTCGGTGGAGGCGGCGGCGGACGCGCTGACGCGGCTCGTCGCGCAGGAGACGGCGCCGGTGGGGCTGGAGGTGTTCTCCGTGCAGCCGGTGCGGGTGGAGTACGCGCCCGAGGTCGCCGCCGTGATGCAGCGCCGGCGGATCGCCGCGCTGGACGCGCAGCACCGGGCGAGCGTGCTGTCGTCGGTGGTCGACTCGGTGGAGGACACGGTGACCCGGCTGACGGTGCGCGGGCTGGTGGAGCTGGACGACTACGAGCGCAAGGCGCTGGTGAAGGATCTGACGGTGGCGTTCTGCGCGGGCCGCGGGGACGGCTGACGTCCGCCTCGGCGCTGAGCGGGTGCCGTAGGGCGTGGGGCGTCCGGGCGTCGGCATCGGCGGAGGGCGAGCGGGTGCCGTAGGGCGTGGGGCGTCCGGGCGTCGGCATCGGCGGAGGGCGAGCGGGTCCCGTACGGCGTGGGGCGGACCGGTGTCCGTGGAGCCGTGCCCCGGCCGTCGGAACCGGGGTATGCGGTTGGTATGGACATGTTCAACTAACGGTCCTACTCTGCGATTGCGACTTGGTCTAGACCTAATTTCTGGTCTGGACCAGATGGTGCACGGCTCACAGGAAAACCCCACGTCCTCCAGGAGCGGCAGCATGCGCACAAGGACCAAGCTGTACGCCGCCGTGGTGGGGCTGGCCACGACCGGAGCCCTTGTCCTCTCCTCCGGCGGTGCCAGCGGCCACGGCTACACCGATCTCCCCATCAGCAGGCAGAAGCTCTGCCAGAACGGCACGGTGAAGAACTGCGGCGACATCCAGTGGGAGCCGCAGAGCGTCGAGGGCCCGAAGGGCTTCCCGGCGGCCGGCCCCGCCGACGGCCAGATATGCAACGGCGGGGTGGGCCGCTTCTCCCAGCTCAGCTCGCCGGTCACGCCCTCGGGCGCGGCCTGGCCCACGACGCGGGTCACCGGCGGACAGTCGTACACGTTCCGCTGGCAGTTCACCGCGATGCACGCGACGACCGACTTCAAGTACTACGTGACCAAGCAGGGCTGGAACCAGAACCACGCCCTGTCCCGCTCGGACCTCAACCTCACCCCGTTCCTCACCGTCCCCTTCGGCGGGCAGCGCCCGCCGGCGACGCTCTCCCACAGCGGCACCCTGCCGACGGGGCTGAGCGGACACCACGTCATCCTCGCGGTGTGGACGATCGCGGATACGGGTAACGCTTTCTATGCCTGCTCCGACGTCACGTTCTGAACCTGCACGCACGCCCGGCCGGACCCTGCCGATCCCCATTCGGTAGGGTCCGGCGCACGAAAAGGAGCCCCACGCTTCCGCGAGGGGCTCCTTCACTGTGCGCCGCCAGGGACTCGAACCCCGGACCCGCTGATTAAGAGTCAGCTGCTCTAACCAACTGAGCTAGCGGCGCATGACTCCCGCCGACCTCGGAGATTTCGCTCCGCGGCTGGCGACGAAGAAAATACTACCTGGTCCCGAGGGGTGCTTCTGACCACCCGGGGCCGTGACCCCGGGCGGCCGTGCCGGACGGCGTCAGATCGCCAGGGACAGCAGCACCGGCGCCGCGTTCCGGTTCAGCGTGTCGGCGGCCTTGCGCAGGCGGTGGGCGTGCTCCACCGGAAGGGACAGGGCGAGGCAGCCGACCGTGGAACCCGCGGTGATCGGGACGGCCGCGCAGACCGTGCCGATCGCGTACTCCTGGAGATCCAGCACCGGCACCGTCGGCGGCTGGGCGGCCAGCCGGGACAGCAGCAGCTTGTCACTGGTGATCGTCTTGGAGGTGAGCCGGGCCATCTTGTGCCGCGCGAGATGATCGCGGCGGCTGTTGTGGTCGAGCTGCGTGAGCAGACTCTTGCCGACGGCGGTGGCATGGGCGGCGTAACGGAAGTCGACCCACTCGTGCACCGCGGGCGTCGCCGGTCCCGCCGCGTACTGGGTGACCTTGACCTCGCCGTCGGTGTACCGGCTGAGATAGACGGCCGCTCCGACGGAGTCGCGCAGCCGGTTCAGGGTGCGCTGCAACTGGTCCCGCAGCGCCTCCTCGTGTCCCTGCGCCGCACCGAGGCGGCTGAAGGCGGCGCCGGTCACATAGGCGCCGTCGGTGATCTGTCGGACGTAACCCTCGCGGCGCAGCATCAGCAGGAGAGAGGTCAGCCGCTCCATGCCGAGCTGGGTCTCGCGGGCGAGTACGGCGTCGGTGACGCCGGTGGTGTACCGCGCCACCGTCTCCAGGACGCGCAGGGCGTCCTGGGCCGACTGGTACGGCGCGGTCGGCTCGTGCGTGAGCGCCACGGTGTCCCCCCAGCGGTCGCTTTTCGGCCAGATCCGGGCTGTGGATCCCCTCCACGATAACGGGCAAACGGCCTGCGTGGAGGGGGTGTTGACGGACTGACAGGCCTCTCAACTGCGACGCTGACACCGTGGCATATGCCTCAGGAATGCAACCGCGTCCCGACCTGGAGTGACGGATCGGGCACGCCATGCAATTACAGCACCGCGCTGATGAATTCCCGTGTCCGCTCCTGCTCCGGATCCCCGAAGATCTTCTCCGGCGGCCCGGACTCCAGGATGCGGCCGGAATCGAACATCAGCACCTGGTCGGAAATGTCCCGGGCGAAGTTCATCTCGTGCGTCACGCACAGCATGGTGATGTCGGTGCTGCGCGCGATGTCCCGCAGCAGATCCAGCACCCCCGCCACCAGCTCCGGATCGAGCGCCGAGGTCACCTCGTCCAGCAGCAGCACCTTCGGCCGCATCGCCAGTGCCCGCGCGATCGCCACCCGCTGCTGCTGACCGCCGGAGAGCGCGCCCGGCCGCATGTCGCACTTGTCGGCCAGACCCACCAGGTCCAGCAGCTCCCGGGCCCGGTGCTCCGCCTCGTCCTTCGACAGGCCGAGCACGCTCACCGGCGCCTCGGTCAGATTGCGCAGCACCGACATGTTCGGGAACAGGTTGAACTGCTGGAACACCATCCCGATCTTCTTGCGGACCTCACGGCGCCGCTTCTCCGACGCGGGGAACAACCGCTCCCCGTCGACGGTGATCGTGCCCTCGTCGGGCTCGGTCAGCGTCATCAGCAGCCGCAGGATCGTGGTCTTGCCCGATCCCGACGGGCCGATCAGTGTGACGTGCTTTCCGGCGTCCACGGAGAAGTCCAGACGGTCCAGGACGGTGTTGTCCCCGAACCGCTTGGACACCTGCTCCAGGCGCACCAGCGGGCCGCCCGAGGAGGGCGTCGGGACGGACTGTTCGGTGGTGTCAACGGACAAGGCGGCGCTCCAGGGTGCGAAGAAGAAGGGAAGCGAGCACGGACACGAGGATGAAGGCGACGCCGATCACGGTCAGCGGCTCGGTGAAACGGAAGGTCTGCTGCGAGTAGAGCCGGGCCTGGCCGAGCATCTCCAGCACGGTGATCACCATCAGCAGCGGTGTGTCCTTCAGCATGGCGATCACGTAGTTGCCCAGCGCGGGCACCACCCGGCGCACCGCCTGCGGCAGGATCACCGCCGTCCAGGTGCGGCGCACCGACAGGCTCAGCGCGGTCGCCGCCTCCCACTGGCCCACCGGCACGGCCTCGATACCGGCCCGGTACACCTGCATCGTGTACGTCGAGTAGTGCACGCCGATCGCGACGACACCGGTCGTCAGCGCGGACATCGTCACGCCCCACTCGGGCAGCACGTAGAACAGGAAGAACAGCTGCACCAGCAGCGGGGTGTTCCGCACGAACTCCGTGACAGCCCCGACCGGCCAGCGCACCCACCGGGTCGGCACGCGCATCAGCAGCGCCCACACCAGCCCCAGCGCGAACGAGATCAGCGAACCCAGCGCCAGCGCCTCCAGGGTGACCAGCAGGCCGTCCCAGAAATGCGGCATGAAATCGGACACGGCGTTCCAGTCCCAGTTCACCGCACACCCCCCGCGACCGGCGCACCGGCCGGATCGGCCGCCACGACCGCCTTCTCCTTCACCGGCTCCTTGCCGACACCGGCCTTCAGCTTCCGTTCCAGCGCGCGCATCCCCCGCGTCAGCAGGAACGCGATCACGAAGTAGATGAGGAGGACGTACGTGTAGATCTCCGCGCTCTCCTGGAGCGCAAGCCGCACCAGATTGCCGCTGAAGGCGAGATCACCCATGCCCATCACCGACACCAGCGCCGTGCCCTTGAGCAGCTCGACCAGCAGATTGCTGAACGGCGGGATCATCTCCGGCACCGCCTGCGGCAGCAGGATCTTGCGCAGCCGCTGCGCCGGCGTGAACCCCAGGGCGATACCGCCCTCCTGCTGCGCCGGGTCCACCGCGAGGAGCGCGCCGCGCACGATCTCCGCGCCGTACGCCCCATAGGTCAGGCCGAGCGCCAGCGTGCCCGCCCACAGCGGCACCAGCTGCCAGCCGAACGCCAGCGGCAGCACGAAGAACACCCAGAAGATCATCACCAGGGCGGACGTGCCGCGGAACACCTCCGTGTACACGCCCGCCAGGAAGCGGACGATCCACAGCCGGTGGGTGCGCGCGATGCCGGCCGCGAACGCGACGGCCGCGCCGAGCAGCGCGCTGAGCACCAGCAGCTGCACGGTCACCCACACGCCCTTGAGCACGAGTTCCCACAGTCCCGAGGTCATCCGCCGCACAGCTCCTTCGCGGTCAGCTCGGTCATCTCCGACTCGGTGAACCCGAACGGCTCGAGCACCCGCAGCAGTTCGCCGCTCTTCTTCATCTTCCGCAGCTCGGTGTTGAAGGCGTCCCGAAGCCGCGTCTCGGAGCGGCGGAACGCGAAGGCGCCGCCGTCCACATGCGGCTTGCCGTCGACGAGCGGCTCGAACGGCCGGGTGGACTCCGCCTTCGCGGACTTCTTCACCACCTCACGGACCGTCAGCGCCGTACCGGCGAACACGTCGACCCGTCCGGCCTCCACGGCGTTCAGCCCGGCGACCTGGTCGGGCACGATGAGGATGTCGTCCCGGCGGTAGCCGGCACCGACCGCGTAGTCGATCTCCGCGTAGCCCGTGCCGGTGGCGAACTTCGCCTTCTTCCGCACCACGTCCTCGTACGAGCGCAGGCCCAGCGGGTTGCCCTTGCGGACGATGAACGCGTCCAGCATCTGATAGTCGGGGTCGGCGAAGATCACTTGCTCGCAGCGCTGCGGGTTGACGTACATGCCGGCCGCGACGACGTCGAACTGCTGCGAGTTCAGGCCGGGGATCAGCGAGCCGAACTCGGTCGGCACGGGCTGCACCCGGTCCACTCCGAGCCGCTTGAAGATCACCTTTGCCAGCTCGGGTGCCTCACCGGTCAGGTGGCCGTTCTTGTCGATGTAGCCGAACGGGATCTCGCCCGCGATGCCGAGCCGTACCACGCCCTGGGCGCGCAGCCGGTCGAGCAGCTCACCGCCGTCCGTGGCGGAGGCGGTGGCCACGCGGGTGCACCCCGCGGCCCCCAGTGCGCCGAGCGCCGCGACCCCCGCGAGCAACGACCGGCGTCCTGGGCGGGGGCCGGAGGCGGTCCGGCCGTGTCTGTCGGATGGGTGGCTGTGTCTGTTCGGTGGAGCCATGGCGGCGCGGCTACCCGACGCCGTGAGATGTATGCATGCCGGTTCGGTGGGCACCCGGACCGGTCCGCCCGCCGCGGGGGCCGTTTCCGGACGGGGAGGGGCCGGAGCGGGTGTCCGGAACCGTCACGCAGTGTCTCGAACCGGTACGGGGTGTCTGACATGCGCGGATTGACCACGCTCGCACCCGAACCTACCGTCGTCGGCAGGGGCGTCCGTACGATCCGTTGCCCCCGCGTCATTGACCGTGAGGCGGTGCCTCCCCTGGGCGACCTCGATGTCACCCCGCCTCGGCGGCCGTCCGTGCAGCAGCAGGAAGGGTGGACATGACCGCACTCGGATTCCTCTGTCCGGGACACTCCGCCGAGGACGACTATCCGCGCATCGAGCAGCTCCTGGGCAGCGACATCCGCCTGGACCTCGTCCACATGGACGTCGACGAGGACACGCACCGGCCGGAGGCACTGCGCCGCCTCGGCACGCCCGAGCGGCTCGCGGCGGGCGTGGAGCAGCTGTGGCTCGCCGGGGCCGAGTCCGTGGTGTGGGCCAGCACCGGCGGCAGCTTCGTCCACGGCTGGGAGGGCGCCCAGGAGCAGGTCCGCGTCCTCGCCCGCGCCGCGGGCATGCCGGCCTCCGCCACGTCCTTCGCCTTCGTGCACGCCGTACGGGAGCTGGGCGCGCTCGGCGTACGGCGCGTCACCGTCGGCGCCACCTACCCCGACGACCTCGCCGGGCTGTTCGCCGACTTTCTGCGGGCGGGCGGCGTCGAGGTGACCGGCGTGCACGCCGCCGGGACCGCGACCGCGGCCCAGGCCGGTGCGTGGGGCGAGGACGAGGTGCGGGCGCTGGCCCGCGCGGCCGACCTGCCGGAGGCCGACGCCGTGCTGCTGCCGGACACCGCGCTGCACACGGCGGCATGTCTGCCGAGGCTGGAGAAGGAGCTGGGCAAGCCCGTCCTCACCGCGAACCAGGTCAGCGTGTGGGAGGCGCTGCGGCTGGCCGACCGGCGGGTACGGGCGCCGGGGCTGGGGGCGCTGTTCCGGCGGGAAGGGGTCGTGCAGGCGTAGGGGA
>NZ_JALLGL010000142.1 GCF_023072675.1 Streptomyces sp. XM83C | reverse complement strand
GGCCCCGCCTGCCCCGCCGCGCCCCACGGCGCGGCGCCCTGCGGCGCGGCCTCGCGCACCGGCGGCACGTCCAGGTACTCGGGACCCACGGTCGGCGGGCCGGGCTGGCGCACGGGCACCTCGGCGGGGCCGCGGTCGGCGAGCGAGCGGACCGGGCTGGAGGAGGTGTCGGGGATCGGCGGGCCCAGGTGGAGCGGCCGGCGCGGGGTGATCGGCGGGATCGGCACCGTCGGGGCGGTGGGCCGCGGCGTCGGGTTCGGCAGGCGGACCCCGCCGAGGTCGACGGAGCCGCTGTCGCGGCCGGACAGCTCGTGCGGGCCCGGCTCGTGCACGGCCTCGACGACCGGCTCGGGGGCGGGCGGCGCCACTTCGTTGCCCCAGGCGCCGCCGGAGCCGGGGAGCAGCAGGTCTTCGTCGGTGGCGGTGGTCTCGGAGAGGTGGTGGGAGTACGCAGCGGGCGCGGCGACGCCCGGCTGATCCACCGTGCCTGCGTTCTCCGGCAGCCCCTCGCCCGGGACCTGGCCGGTGTCGGTCATGCGTACCCCTCGCCCAAATCGGTTAGTGCCTCTACGACCAGCTCACCCGGAACGGCGCACCGACCGCCCCGTAGTGAAGAACGAGCGTGCGCGCCCAGCGGCACGAACGACCGCCCGGAAAAGGCGACAAAGCCATTCAGTGGCATTGTCGTGGCCGTTGCCCCGTCGCGACAGCATGATCCGCGACAGCCCGCTGTGGACTGCGCCACGTTGCGCGTCCTCGGGTTCTGCCGTACCGCCACGCCCCTCAAAAGGAGCGTGTTTTCCGGACATTGACCGACGTGCTGCCGGACGGCCGGATACGGTACGACGATCGGCCAGCCTACCGCGCGCGATACGACAAGAGGATCACGGGGCGCGGTCCGGCAGAACCCCGCTGAGCAGGAACGCGACGCTCCGCTCCGTCTCGGTCCAGTGCCGGGTGTCGAGTTCCACGGACTGGAGCAGGGAGCACTCCACGTCGTACCCGTGTTCGGTCAGGTCGCGGCCGACGCGTTCGGCGGCGTCGCGGGTGACGGCGTGGGTGACGATGCGCTGCGGGCGGCGGTCGGCGACGGCGGGGACCACGCCGGGCCCGCCTCCGCCGATGCGGACGACGTCGGGTTCGGGCAGGTTCTCCAGGACGTGCGGGGCGGTGCCGTGGACGATCTGGAGCTGGACGCCGTGTCGACGGGCGGCGGCGTCGGTGCGGGCGCAGGCCGTGGGGTCCCGGTCGACGGCGAGGACGGCGGCGCCGGCGCGGGCGGCCTCGACGGCGAAGGCGCCGGAGCCGCAGCCGATGTCCCACACCAGGTCGCCGGTGCGCGGGCCGAGCCGGGCGAGCTGTGCGACGCGCAGGGGCTGTGTCTCGCCCTCGCCGAGGGGGCCGTCGTAGGCGCCGGCGGGGAGGGTCCAGCCGCGTGGGCCGGCGGACGGGTCGCGGCCCGCGATCCAGCCGCCGCCCTCGGCGGCGCCGATGCGACCGCCGACGACGATGACGACGTTGGGGTCGCGCCAGGTGTGGTCGGCGGCCTTGTCGGAGGTGACGACGGTGACCTGTTCGCGCTCGGTGCCGAGTTCCTCGCAGATGACGAAGGTGCGGTGGACGCCCTCCAGGAGCAGGCCGAGTTCGGCGGGTCCGGCGCCGGGGGCGGTGAGGACCGCGACCTTGGTGTGGGCGCGGCACACATTCACCGCGCGTCGCAGGGTGCGGGGGTGGGCGACCACCACATGTGCGTCGTCCCAGGGCATACCGGCGCGGGCGAAGGCCGCGGCGACGGAGGAGACGGCGGGGACGACCTCGACCTCAAGGCCGTACTCGGGTGCGCGCAGGGTGCGGACGACGCCGAAGAAGCCGGGGTCGCCGTCGGCGAGGACGACGGCGGTGCCGCGGTGGGCGGCGATGCGGCGGGCGGCGAGGGTGAGGCTGCCCAGGCGGATCCGTTCGGCGGTGGGCGGCACCTCCGGCAGTGCCAGGTGGTGGGCGGCGCCGGCCACGAGCGTGGCGGCGCCCAGGGCGGCGCGTGCCGTCGCGGTCAGTGGCGAGCCGTCCCAGCCGATCACCGTGACCCGGTCGGCCATCGTTGTCAGTCTCCAGGTGTTCGCGCAGGTCGTCAGGGGTGTGGATCGGCGGGTGGGACTTCGAGCCTACCCCGTGGCCGGCGTGCGCTCAGTTCCAGTCCGCGTACGTGGCGAAGCCCCCGACGTCGGCGAACTGCTCGTCGGTGCCCTCCATGTCCTCCGGGAGGAGGCTCCACACGATGTAGTCGGTGCGCACATCGGTCCAGGTGCCGTCCTCGGTGCGGACGTGGGCTATGCAGGCGTTGCGCAGGACGCCCTCGCTGATGCAGCCGATCTTCTGGGCGACCTGCTGGGCGGCGGTGTTGTCGGCGGCGGTGCGCAGCTCGATGCGTTCGAAGGCCTGGTCGCTGAAGAGCCAGTGGGCGGTGGCGAGCGCGGCCTCGGAGGCGTAGCCCTCGCCGCGTGCCCAGGGGGCGATGACGTACGACAGTTCGGTGGAGCGCACGTGCCAGTTGGTGCGGGTGAGCTGGACGACGCCGACGAGCCGCTGGGTGAGGAACTCGGTGACGGCGAGGTCGAGGCCGTGGCCCGCGGTGCGTTCGGCGGGCGCGTGCCGGGTGACCCAGTGGCGGGCGGCGTCCTCGGTGAACGGCCGGGGCACATCGGTCCAGGCGGCGACCTGTTCGTCGTTCATCATCTCGGCGAGGGCCGGCACGTCGTCCACGTCGAGGGGACGCAGCACCAACCGCTCCGTGCTGATGGAGATGGTGGGGAAGGTGCCAGTCATGCGCCACTCCGTAACCCTCGGGAGAAACCTGCGAGACCGTCAGGTCTGCTGAACTGCCCAGCATGCAGCATGTAACCACTGAATCGCACAACGGGGTCCACTCCCGGCGCGGGAGCGGACCCCTCGTGCGGTCCGGTCGGGTCAGAAGGAGGCGATGACGGAGCCCGCGTACTTGTCCTCGATGAACTTCTTCACCTCGGGGGAGGTGAGCAGTTCGGCGAGCTTCTTGACGCGGGGGTCGTTCTCGTTGCCCTTCTTCACGGCGAGGAAGTTGCCGTAGGGGTTGTCCTTCGCGGACTCCAGGACGAGGGCGTCCTTCGCGGGCTTGAGGTCGGACTCGATGGCGTAGTTGCCGTTGATGACGGCGGCGTCGACGTCGTCGAGGGAGCGCGGGGTCTGGGCCGCCTCCAGCTCCTTGAACTTGAGGTTCTTGGGGTTCTTGACGATGTCGGCGGGGGTGGCCTCGTTGCCGGCGCCGTCCTTGAGGGTGATGAGCCCGTTGGCGGCGAGCAGCTTGAGGGCGCGGGCCTCGTTGACGGTGTCGTTGGGGACGGCGACGGTCGCACCGCTCTTCAGCTCGTCGGCCTTCTCGACCTTGTGCGAGTAGAGGCCGAGCGGCTCCAGGTGCACCGTGACGACGGGCACGATGTGGGTGCCCTTCTTCTTGTTGAAGTCGTCGAGGTACGGCTGGTTCTGGAAGTAGTTGGCGCCCACCGAGCCGTCCTCCGTCGCCGTGTTGGGGGTGACGTAGTCGGTGAACTCCTTGACCTCCAGGTCGAGGCCGGCCTTCTTCGCCAGGTTGTCCTTGACGTAGTGGAGGATCTCGGCGTGCGGGACCGGGCTGGCGGCGACGACGAGCGGGCCGTCGGTGGAGGCGGAGTCCTTGTCCGAGCCGCAGGCGGTGAGGCCGAGGGTGAGGGCTCCGGCGGCGAGGACGGCGGTGGTGATCTTGGCGGTGTTACGCACGAAAAGTGCCTTTCCTTATGGGTGGTGCGACCCCGTCGTGAGGTGGACGGGGAGTTCTGGGGGTGCCGGCGCTGTCGGACCTCTCGGACCGGGCGGCGGTGCCGGCGCCGCTGTCAGCCCTTGCGGACAGCGTCCGCGGCTGCGGTGCCGGCGAAGACGCCGCGCAGGGGGCGGAAGAGGAGCAGTCCTGCGGAGCGGCCGGTGCGGCGGTGCAGGCTGCGCGCGGCGAAGTCGCCGGCGAACTGAAGCACCGAGATGACGACCGCGAGGATGGCGACGGTGATCCACATCAGGCCGGTCTCGAAGCGCTGGTAGCCGTAGCGGATGGCGATGTCGCCGAGGCCGCCGGCGCCGACCGTGCCGGCCATGGCGGAGTAGCCGATGAGGGCGATGACCGTGGTGGTGGTGCCGGAGATCAGGGAGGGCAGCGCTTCGGGGACGAGAACGCTGCGGACGACCTTCCAGGTGCTGCCGCCCATGGACTGCACGGCCTCGACGAGTCCGCTGTCCACTTCGCGGACGGACATCTCGACGAGGCGCGCGAAGAACGGGATGGCGCCGATGGCGAGCGGCACGATGGCGGCCTCGCGGCCGATGGTGGTGCCGGTGATCCAGCGGGTGAAGGTCATCAGCGCGACCATCAGGATGATGAACGGCATCGACCGGGCGATGTTCACGATCTGCCCGATGACCTTGTTCGCGACGACGTTCTGCAGCAGTCCGCCCTTGTCGGTGAGGACGAGGAGCAGGCCGAGCGGCAGTCCGCCGACGACGGCGATGACGGTGGACCAGCCGACCATGTAGAGGGTGTCCCAACAGGCCTGGGACAGCAGGGGCTGCATCTCGGACCAGGTCACTTGGCACCTTCCTTCACCAGCGCGGGCGTCGCGTCGGAGCCCAGGACGTCGATCTGCAGGCCCTGTTCGCGCAGGAACCCGATGGGCACGACGTTGTCCTCGTAGCGGCCGGGCAGTTCGATGCGCATCCGGCCGACCTGGAGGCCGCCGACGGTGTCGATGGCGGCGCCGAGGATGGAGATGTCGATGTTGTAGGTGCGGGACAGCTGCGAGATGACGGGCTGGGTGGCGGCGTCGCCGTGGAAGGTGACGTCGACGACCGTGCGGTCGTCGCCGGTGGCCTCGCCGCCGATCGGGAACAGTGCGGCGGCCAGCTCGGAGCCGGGGGTGGCGAGCAGTTCGCTGACGGTGCCGGACTCGACGATGCGGCCCTTCTCCATGAGGGCGGCCGAGTCGCAGACCGACTTCACGACGTCCATCTCGTGGGTGATGAGCAGGACGGTGAGGCCGAGCTGCCGGTTGAGGTCGCGCAGCAGCTGGAGGATGGAGCGGGTGGTCTCCGGGTCGAGGGCGCTGGTGGCCTCGTCGGACAGCAGCACCTTGGGGTCGCCGGCGAGGGCGCGGGCGATGCCGACGCGCTGCTTCTGGCCGCCGGAGAGCTGGGCGGGGTAGGCGCTCGCCTTGTCGGCGAGGCCGACGAGGTCGAGGAGTTCCAGCGCCTTGGCGGACCGTTGCCTGCCCGACTTGCCGAGGATCTCCAGGGGCAGTTCGACGTTGTCCTGGACGGTCCGCGAGGAGAGCAGGTTGAAGTGCTGGAAAACCATGCCGATACGGCTGCGGGCGCGCCGCAGTTCGCGTCCGGCGCGGGGGCCGCGGCCGGCGAGGGCGGTGAGGTCCTGCCCGTCGACGGTCACGGTGCCGGCGGTGGGGCGCTCCAGCAGGTTGATGCAGCGGATGAGGGAGGACTTGCCGGCGCCGGACTGGCCGATGACGCCGAAGACCTCGCCTTCGCGGACGTGGAGGTCGACGCCGTCCAGCGCGGTGACCTCTCGGCCGCGGGAGCGGTAGACCTTGCTCAGGCCCGATGTGGTGATCACTGGGGTTTCCGTCACTGTCGAGTGCGCGGGCGCAGGTGTGCCCGTGCGGGGTGCATTCGGTCGGGAACGCGGCACGGTTCTCGCTGTGGCGTGGAACCGGGGGAGAACAGGTGCGCGGGGCGGCGTGCGTCACGTACGGAACGGGCCGTACGGACGTGCCACGGCGGCTCGCTTCGGGGCGCGAGGCTCAGGTGGTGCAGGGGCCCTCTAGAAGGCGCACATTCGACACATACAACGAGCACCGGGCGTCATGGTCGCCTCGGTCGCAGGGATGCGGCTGCTCGTCGTGGTCATGCGATCAGTAAAGCAGACGGACGCTCCTGACCGGTCACCGCTGTCCGGATAGTGGACAGCGATGGACGGGTGCGGGTGCCGGTCAGGGGCGGAGGGAGATCTCCACACCGGTGACGGTGACCAGTGCGGACAAGGCGGACAGGTCGTCGACGACGAGATCCGCGTCCAGTTCGTGGGCGGGGTGGGTTGTGGCCAACGCCACGGTGGTCATGCCGGCGGCCCGGCCGGCGGCGAGGCCCGCGGGGGCGTCCTCGAAGACGACGCAGCGGGCGGGGTCGGCGCCGAGGCGGCGGGCGGCCAGCAGATAGGGCTCGGGGTCGGGCTTGCCGCGGGTGATGTCGTCGGCGGC
The DNA here is from genome assembly GCF_023072675.1 of Streptomyces sp. XM83C. Taxonomy (GTDB): domain Bacteria; phylum Actinomycetota; class Actinomycetes; order Streptomycetales; family Streptomycetaceae; genus Streptomyces; species Streptomyces thermocoprophilus. The sequence continues at coordinate 9,686 of NZ_JALLGL010000142.1, read as the reverse complement.
GACGAGCGTCTTGGGCAGGATACCGACGGCGTCGAGGCGGGCCTCGGCGAGGCGGCGGGTGGCGGAGGTGACGACGGCCCAGCGCTCGGGGGGCAGGGCGTCGAGGAGGGCACGGGTGCCGGGCAGCAGCTCCACTCCCCCGCCGGGCACGTCCTCCACCTCGAGCTGCTCGACGCGGGCGACCGCCTCGGGGACGAGGGCGGCGGGCAGCAGGTCGGCGATGATCTCGGCGGCGGGCCGACCGTGCAGGGGGACGCGCGCGAACGCCTCCGCGGTGATGCCGTACTCCACCGCCCAGCGGGTCCAGCAGCGCCGGACGGAGGCAAGGGAGGAGACGAGGGTGCCGTCGTTGTCGAAGAGGAGGGCCTGCGCATGGATGTGCATACCATCGACCCTACGCCAAGAGGTCTAGACCCCTGGCCCGGCGGAGGTGTCCGGGCCGCCCCGTAATAAGGTCACTGCATGCTTGATGCCCTGACGCTGGTGACCGGTGTCGCCGCGCTCCTGCTCGCCGCGTGGTGCGGCTGGGCGGCCTACCGTGACCAGCCCACGAAGGACTGGCACTTCATCGGGATGGCCGTCGTCTCGGTGCTGGCACTGATCCAGCTGGTGATCGGGGTCGTGCAGCTGGCGCGGGGCGAGAAGCCGGAGCAGGGCACGACGATCTTCGTGGCGTATCTGCTGGGGGCCTTCGCGTGCGTCCCGGCGGCGGGCTTCATGTCGCTGGCCGAGCGGACCCGGTGGGGCTCGGTGACGGTGGCGGCCGGCGGGATCGTGCTGGCCGTGCTCGAAGTGCGGCTCTACGACATCTGGGGAGGCTGAGGTGACGACGGTGCGGGAGAGGCCGAAGCGGCTCATCAGCGGCCCCGGCATGCTGCTGGTGTGGTTCTACGGCGTGATGGTGGTCGGCGCGGTGTCACGCTCGGCGTACCAGATCGTCACCGACTTCGGCCGGGCGCCGCTCGCCTACACACTGTCGGCGGTGGCGGGCGTGGTGTACGGGTTCATCACGTACTCGCTGGTGCGCGGCGGTGAGCGGGCCCGCCGGGCGGCACAGCTGTGCTGCGCCGCCGAACTGGCCGGTGTGCTGATCGTCGGCACCTGGACCCTGCTGGAGCCGTCGGCCTTCCCCGACGCGACGGTGTGGTCCGACTACGGCATGGGGTACGTCTTCATCCCCGTGCTGCTGCCGCTGACCGCGCTGTACTGGCTGCGCCGCAGCCGCACGGACGACGGCGACGGCAACGGCGCCGGGGACACGGTCACGCCGTAGCGGCGTACGCCCCGGCCGCCTTCTCCAGGACGATCATGCGGACGCCGTCGGCGCCCTCGACCGTGTCCACCCGCTGGTAGCCCACGCGCCGGTACAGACGCAGATTGCCCTCGCTGCGGTGACCGGCCCGCAGACGGAAGAGCTTGGCGCCGCGCTCCTCGGTGAGGGCGGTCTCGACGGCGCGCAGCAGGCGGGCGCCGATGCCGTGCCCCTGAAGACGGGGGTGGACGCAGAGCTTGCCGATGGAGGCCACGCCGTCCTCGCCGACGCTGCCCCGGACCGAGCCGACGACCTCGTCGCCGAGCCTGGCCACGAAGACGCAGTCGGAGGCGACCTCGGCACGGACCGCGTCGAGGGTCTGGACGAGCGGGTCGATGCGGTAGTTGCCGTACAGCGCCGCCTCGCTCTGGAAGCACAGGTACTGGAGCCTGAAGATCTGCTCCGCGTCCTGCCCGGTCGCCGCCGAGATGGTCACGCTCATGCCCATGTGCGCATGCCTCCCGCTCACCTGATCACCTATGGTCCCCCACTCCTATCCCCGCGCTCAGCGGGCCGCAACCTCCGATGTGAGCAAACGACGCAGACATCCCAGACATCTGGAACGTTCCGGCCCCAGCGAGCCCTGTGAGATACCCAACTCGCCCGCGATCTCCCGGTAGGTGAGCTCCCTCGGCGACAGCAGCGCCTCGACCAGGGAGGGGCAGCGGCCGGGCAGTCGGCGCGCGGCGTCGCGCAGGGCACGGCGGGCGGCGGAGGCGAGCGCGAGGTGTTCGGGGCCGTGGCAGGGGTCGTCGGCGGGTTCGGCGGCGTACGGCCGTTCGCTGCGCGCGGTGCGGCGGGCGCGGCGGGCCTCGGCGCGGACGGCGCGGCGCAGCCAGCCGGGCGGGTCGGCCGGCGGGCCGTCGCCGGCGAGGCGCTCCAGCAGCCGAAGCCACACGGTCTGTTCGAGGTCGGCGGGGTCGGTTCCGTCGCCGTGGGTCTGCGCCCGGGCCTCGGCGGCGAGCAGCGGGTGCAGGGTGGCGAGCAGCGGGTGGGGGTCCATGTGCGGGACGACGCGGCGTGCCCGGGCGGGGTTGCCGGGCCGGCCGCGGCGTCACCCCAAGGGGTGGATCAGCGGTTGACGTGTGCCTCGCGGGCCAGCCGTCCGGTGTCCGGGTTGTCGCGTTCGACGGCGCGCAGCCGCTTCAGCTCGACGAGGGTGAAGTCCTCGGTGAACCAGCCGGTGACGGGGACGCCGTCGATGACCTCGGTGGTGCGGCGGTCGGCGAACCCGGGGTGGTCGGCGACGTCCGTGGTGCCGCCGGTCTCCGGCTCGTGCCGGCAGACGAGATGCCCGTCCCGGGTGGGGGCCGGGTCGCCGGCCTCGACGATGTCGGCGCCCGGGTCGAGGGCGAGCCGGTAGGAGCCGAGGGTGTGTCCGGGGCGGTAGCCGCCGGCGCCGCGGTGTCCGATGACCGTCGGGCGGGGCAGGCCCTTCAGCCCGCGTCCGCCGCCCGTGCCCGGCGCGGTCCGCGCGGTCTGCTTGGTCTGCGCGGCTTGTGCCGTGCCGGGCAGTCCCAGGACCGCTCCCCCGGCGCTCAGGACGGCGGCGCCGAGCAGGGCCCGTCAGGCGGTGCCGCCCGTGGGCCCTCCGGCCTGTGCGCGCTGTGCGACTCGTGCGTTCCCATCGGCGTCCTCCTGCCGGCCGTGGTGCTCCGGCGCGGCGACGGTGGCGGCGTGGACATGACCAAAGTGAGGCTGCGCCGGGAACGTCAGGGCACGGCGGACGACGTGCGTGCGGCGTGTCCTGACGACGCGCCGGCATGGACCCGGGCCCGGCGGGCACCCGATCACCGATACTCCCGGTCCCGGCGCCGGGACGCCGGGCGGCTCGTCCTGCCCGCGGCGGGCGGGTCACGCGGCGGTTGCGGGACCGCCTCGCAGGTGAACCCAGGTCAACAGTGCGTAAGACATCGATGAACCCGGTGTGCGCGGGACCGGGGTCCACGAGTATCGTCCTCACCTGCACAGACTGATATCGAAAACCCTTGACACCGGAGGGCCCGTTGTCCCGCTTCGCGATCATCAAGGCAGTGCTCGGCCCGATCATGCGCCTGATGTTCCGCCCACAGGTGGAAGGCGCGGAGCACATCCCGGGCGACGGTCCGGTGATCCTCGCCGGCAATCATCTGACGTTCATGGACTCGATGATCCTGCCGCTGGTCTGCGACCGTCAGGTCTTCTTCATCGGCAAGGACGAGTACGTCACCGGCAAGGGCCTCAAGGGTCGGCTGATGGCGTGGTTCTTCACCGGCGTCGGCATGATCCCGGTCGACCGGGACGGCGGCCGGGGCGGTGTCGCCGCGCTGATGACGGGGCGCCGGGTGCTGGAGGAGGGCAAGGTCTTCGGCATCTACCCCGAGGGCACCCGCTCCCCCGACGGCCGCCTCTACCGGGGCCGTACCGGCATCGCCCGGCTGACGCTGATGACCGGGGCGCCGGTGGTGCCGTTCGCGATGATCGGCACGGACAAGATCCAGCCGAGCGGTGCGGGCATCCCCCGGCCGCACAAGGTGACCGTGCGGTTCGGCGAGCCGATGGAGTTCTCCCGGTACGACGGGATGGACCGCGACCGCTATGTCCTGCGGGCCGTGACGGACTCGGTGATGGCCGAGGTGATGCGGCTGTCGGGGCAGGAGTACGTGGACATGTACGCGAGCAAGGCGAAGGAAGCCGCGTAAGGCCTCGGCCGACGCGCATCCTCGGCGGGCGTGCGCCGCTCCCGGAGGCCCCGCGGGCTGTCCGGGTCGGCCCCCTCCGGGTGCACCGCGGCCCCCGTCGTCCCGGTGTCAGGACGGCGGGGGCGGCGTGTTTCCCGGACCGTGCGTCTCCTCGACAGGGGGCCGGGTCACATCCGGCCGTCGAGGTGCTGCCCGCGGAGCATGAACCAGGCCGCCACCGCCGTCGCCAGCAGCACCACGGCACCCACGCCGGAGGCGAGGGAAAGGCCGTGGACGAAGGCCTCCCGCGCGGAGGACAGCAGCGCGTCGGCGGTCCCGCCCGGCAGCGCGTGGGCTGCCTCGACGGCTCCGCCCAGCGACTCGCGGGCCTCGGCCGGGGTGCCGGCCGGGGCGGCGAAGTCGCGGTAGACACCCGTCACGACGGAGCCGAGCACGGCGATGCCGAGGGCCGCGCCGAGTTCGTACGCCGTCTCCGACACCGCGGACGCGGCACCCGCCTGCTCCTTGGGCACACCGGCGAGGATGACGTCGGCGGTGACCGTGAAGGAGAACCCGGCGCCGAGACCGACGACCAGCAGGGCGGCGCCGAGCACCGGGTAGCCGGTCCGCTCGCCCAGCAGGGTCAGCGCGCCCAGTGCCAGACCGACGGCGGCGAGACCGCCGGAGACGACGGCACGCACCGAGAAGCGGCGGGCGGCGCGCCCGGCGACGAGTCCGGCCGCCACCGCGCCGATCGCGGCGGGCAGTTCGGCGAGACCGGCCTGGAACGGGCTCCGGCCCTGCACCAGTTGCAGGAACTGGGAGAGGAAGAACACCAGCCCGGACAGGCCGAACACGGTCAGCAGGTCGGCGAGGACGGCACCGCTGAACCCACGTCCGCGGAACAGCCGCATGTCCAGCAGGGGTGCGGGCAGGGCGAACTGCCGGCGCACGAACCCGTACAGCGCGCCCGCGCCGAGCAGGCCCGCGGCCAGCGCGGTCCAGGCCAAGCCGTGCGCGGCGGCCTCCTTGACGGCGTACACGAGGGCGATCATGCCGACGAGGGACAGCAGCACACTGGGCAGATCCCACGGGCCGGGACGCGGGTTCCGCGATTCGGGCAGCAGTCGGATGCCGACGAGGACGAGCACGACCATCACGGGCAGGTTGATGAGGAAGACCGAGCCCCACCAGAAGTGCTCCAGCAGGAAGCCGCCCACGACGGGTCCGACGGCCGTGCCGGCGGAGGCGGCGGCACCCCAGACGCCGACGGCGAGGCTGCGCTCGCGCGGGTCGTGGAAGAGGTTGCGGATCAGGGCGAGGGTCGCGGGCATCAGGGTCGCGCCGGCGACACCGAGCAGGGCCCGTGCGAAGATCATCATCTCGGGGCTGGTCGCGTAGGCGTTGAGCACGGAGATCACACCGAACGCGGTGGCGCCGCCGAGCAGGATGCGCTTGCGGCCGATGCGGTCGCCGAGGCTGCCCATGGAGACGAGCAGACCGGCGATGACGAAGGAGTAGACGTCGCCGATCCACAGCAGCTGGGTGCCGGAGGGCTTGAGGTCCTCACTGATGTAGGGGGTCGCGAGGCCGAGGACGGTCGCGTCGACGGCCACCAGCAGCACGGCCAGCACGAGGACGCCCAGCGCGAGCCAGCGGCCCGGACGCTTCACCGCCTCGCTCGTGAGGGCCGGCTGCACGGTGCTGGTCATGATTCCTCTCTTCTCAGTGCGCCGCCGAGCAACAGCTCAGCGATCATGAAGGTGAAGTCGTTGCGGGCGACCTTGCCGTCGAGCACCGACCAGGCGCCCGCGGCGAGCAGGCCGTACAGCGCCTCGGTGAGCCAGGCGGGCGAGAGATCGATCCGGAACTCGCCGCTGTCCTGGCCGCGCCGGAACAGCGCGGTGACGCGGGCGTCGATGCGCTCCCAGCCCGCGTTCTGCTCCTCGCCCTCGAACAGCTGGTTCTCGCTGTAGAGAAAGGCGAGCAGGCCCGCGGACGGCTCGATCTCCCGCACCAGCCGGCGGACGGCCTCGGCGGCGGGCCCCTCGTCGAGTCGGGCCCGTCCCAGCGCTGCCTCGCACTCGGAGATGCCGAGGGACTCCAGCGCCCGCACGAGCGCGTCCCGCCCGGCGAACTGCCGGTGCAGGGTGGCACGGCTGATCCCGGCCGCCTTGGCGACCTCGTCCATGGTCGCGGTGGATCTGCGGGTCAGCAGGGCGGCGGCGGTGCGGAGTACGTGGTCACGGTCGACGGCCATGAGACGAGCGTACCCCAAGTGAGACATGGATGTCTCATGCAGAGCGTGTACGTCTCATACGGAGGGCGCGTGTCTCATACGGCGGGGAGGTCCGAGGGCCGCCCTCAGTGCCAGGGCAGCTGCCCCCGCCGCTCCCAGTAGGCGCGCGGCTCCTCCGCCAGGGCGGCGAGGGCGTCCATGTGCTCGTCGGAGAGGTCGACGGCGGGTGCGTGGAGGTTGGACGCGAGCTGCTCGACGGTGGCGGCACCGGACAGGACGACACCCGCCCAGGGGCGGCACAGTACGTAGGCCAGGGCGACGGCGTCGCAGCCGAGCCCCGTCTCGCGGGCGACGGCCCTCAGGGCGTCGGGCGCGTGGGCCTCGGCGAGCCGCCCGTTCGCCATGCCCTCCTTGACGATCACCGTGAGGCCCGCGTCATGGGCCTCGGCGAGGGCCGGCCCGGCCGAGGTCTCCAGCACGTTGTACGTGGACTGCACGGCCCGGAACAGAGGCTCACCGTCGACGGTCACGGCGAGCGCGGCGCGGATGGCGTCGGCCTGGGAAGGGCCGCTGGTGGAGAAACCGACGGTGACGCCACGCTCGGCGGCGGACTCGGCGAGCCGGGCGTGCAGGGCTCGGTCGGTGAGCGCGGGGCTGTCCGGGGTGACGGAGTGGATCTGGTACAGGTCGAGCCGGTCGCCGAGCAGGGCGTCGGTCTCGCCGCGCTGCCGTTCGTACGTGGCGAGACCGTGGTCCTTCACCTCGTGCCGCTCGGCGTCCGTGGACCAGCCGGCGGTGTAGGTGTACCCCCATTTGCTGCCGACGACGATGTCGTCGAGGCCGGTCCGGGAGCGCAGCCAGTCGGCGAGGAACTCCTCGGAGCGCCCGTAGGAGCGGGCGGCGTCGAAGTACCGCACACCCTGCGCGTACGCGGCGTCGAGAAGCTGGTGGGTGCGCTCGCGCAGGGCCTCGACGGTCCGCTCGGCGGGCAGGTCCCGGTCCCGGCCGAGGGTGATGTACCCGGGCCGTCCGACGGCGGCGAGCCCGAAGCCGAGGTGGGCGGTGGGGGTGGTGACCGAGGCGAGACGGGCGAGGGACATCGCGGCTCCAGCGGGGTCGGGATCGGGCCGGTTCCAACCTAAGGCCTCCCCGATCACGCCGGGGCGCGTACGGCGGTGCCGCCGGGTGGGGACACCACTCGGCGGCACCGGACGGCTCGGGGCGGGTCAGCTCCGCGCGGTGACCCAGGCCCGCTGGGCGGCCAGGTCGGCCTTGACCTCGGCGAGCTGGACGGCGACGGCACCGGGCGCCGTACCGCCGCGCCCGTCGCGGGAGGCCAGGGCGCCCGGCACGTTCAGCACGGTCCGCACCTCCGGGGTGAGGTGCGCGGAGATCTTCGCGAACTGCTCGTCGGTCAGCTCGTCCAGCTCCTTGCCCTCGGCCTCGGCGGCCTTCACGCACTCGCCGGCGACCTCGTGGGCGACACGGAACGGCACGCCCTGCTTCACCAGCCATTCGGCGATGTCGGTGGCGAGGGAGAACCCGGCGGGGGCCAGCTCCTCCATGCGCTCCCGGTGGACGGTGAGCGTGGCCATCATGCCGGTGAAGGCCGGCAGCAGGACCTCCAGCTGGTCGATGGAGTCGAAGACCGGCTCCTTGTCCTCCTGAAGGTCGCGGTTGTACGCGAGCGGGAGGGCCTTCAGCGTCGCCATCAGGCCGGTCAGGTTGCCGATGAGGCGGCCGGACTTGCCGCGCGCCAGCTCGGCGATGTCCGGGTTCTTCTTCTGCGGCATGATCGACGAGCCGGTGGAGAACGCGTCGTGCAGCGTGACGAAGGAGAACTCCTTCGTGTTCCAGATGATGATCTCCTCGGCGATCCGGGAGACGTTGACGCCGATCATCGCGGTGACGAAGGCGAACTCCGCGACGAAGTCGCGGGAGGCGGTGCCGTCGATGGAGTTGCCGACGCTGCCGTGCTCGAAGCCGAGTTCCTTCGCGACGGCCTCCGGGTCGAGGCCCAGGGAGGAACCGGCGAGGGCGCCGGAGCCGTACGGGGAGACGGCGGTGCGCTCGTCCCACTGCCGCAGCCGCTCGGCGTCCCGGGACAGGGCCTGGACATGGGCGAGGACATGGTGGGCGAAGAGCACGGGCTGGGCGTGCTGAAGGTGGGTGCGGCCGGGCATGGCCACGTCCGGGTGGGCCTCGGCGAGGCCGATCAGGGCCTCCTGGAGGTCGGCGACGAGACCGCCGATGATCCGGGCATGGTCCCGCAGATACATCCGGAAGAGGGTGGCGACCTGGTCGTTGCGGGACCGGCCGGCGCGCAGCTTGCCGCCGAGGTCGGGGCCGAGGCGCTCCAGCAGGCCGCGCTCGAGGGCGGTGTGGACGTCCTCGTCGGCGATGGTGCCGGTGAAGGTGCCGGCGGCGACGTCGGCCTCCAGCTGGTCGAGGCCGGCGATCATGCGGGTGAGTTCGTCGTCGGTGAGGAGCCCCGCCTTGTGCAGCACGCGCGCGTGGGCGCGGGACCCGGCGATGTCGTAGGGGGCGAGCCGCCAGTCGAAGTGGACGGACGCGGACAGCTTGGCCAGGGCCTCGGCGGGACCGTCGGCGAAACGGCCGCCCCAGAGCCGTACGTCGCCGCTGTTGCTGCTCACTTGCGTCTCCTATGTGGGTGTGGAGGACGGGTGATGCATGATTATGCAGAGGCCTGCATGATTCGTCAATCGGACCCGCCGGTGGGCCGCGACGGCGGACCTGCGGCCGGACCCGAGCCGAGCATGCCCACCGGCCCAGGATCACGCCGACGGCCACCGGGTGCACGCCCCCGCAAACGGAGGCGGCTATTCATTAGACAGGCGAAATAACTTCGCCGGATACTCGCTGCCATGGGAAAGACATACGAGCGCATCGAAGGCCGGCTCCGCGCCTTCATCGAACAGCAGCCGGTCTTCTTCACGGCGACGGCACCGCTCTCCGGCGACGGCACCGTCAACCTCTCCCCCAAGGGCCTGAAGGGCTCGCTGGCCGTCCTCGACGAACGCACCGTCGCCTACCTGGACTTCGCCGGCTCCAACGCGGAGACCATCGCGCACCTGCGGGAGAACGGACGGATCACCCTGATGTGGTGCGCCTTCCAGGGACCGCCGAACATCGTCCGCGTGCACGGCCGCGGCGAACCCGTCTTCCGCGACGACCCCCGCTTCCCCGGCCTCCTCGCCCGCTTCCCCGAGATCGACCCCACGCAGCACGGACTGCGCGCGATCATCGTCGTCCACGCCGACCTCGTCCGGGACACCTGCGGGTTCGCGGTGCCGTTCATGGCGTACGAGGCCGACCGCGATCTGCACGGCAAGCGCTTCGCCCGCGAGGACGACGCCTCCCTCAACACGTACTTCGAGAACAAGGAGCACGTCGCGACGAGCATCGACGGACTGCCGGGGCTCCCCCTCCCGCTGCCGCCCGCACCTCCGTCCGC
>NZ_JALLGL010000141.1 GCF_023072675.1 Streptomyces sp. XM83C | reverse complement strand
CCTTCCCAGGAGGTCCCATGCGCACCTCACTCGCACGATCGTGGCCCGTGGCCGTGATCCTCGCGGCCGTCGCGGCGGTTTTCACCTCCGGCCTCAACGCCCTGACCGCCCCCGCCGCCGGCGCCACCGGCACCGTCGAGGTCACCGCCGACGTGGACGGCGGACAGCTCGACCGGGTCGTCTTCGCCGCGCAGACCGGCAACGGCAAGTGGCAGATCCTCGGCTCCGCCGACCACGCCCCGTACAAGGTCACCCACACCATCGGCAAGGACGTCCCCGCCGGGACCGCCCTGCGCTACAAGGCCGTCGTCGTCGACCGCACCGGCCGTACCGCGAGCGCCACCGCCGCCTCCGTCACGGGCACCCCGCCCGCCGAGGAGAAGCCCGCCGCGTCCTCCCGCGAGTACGCCATCGTCCACTACAAGCGCCCCGACGGCGACTACACCGACTGGGGCCTGTACGCCTGGGGCGACCTCGCCGACGGCGAGGCCACCGAGTGGCCCGCCGGCCACCCCTTCACCGGCCGCGACGCCTACGGCGCCTTCGCCTGGGTCAAGCTGAAGCCCGGAGCCTCCGACGTCGGCTTCCTCGTCGTCGACAAGGACGGGAACAAGGACGTCTCCGCCGACCGCGCCATCGACGTGACGAAGACCGGCGAGGTCTGGGTCGAGCAGGGCAACCCCGACGTGCTCACCGAACGCCCCGACCAGCCCGCCCAGGACACGGACAAGGCCGTCCTGCACTACCACCGCGCCGACGGGAACTACGACGGCTGGGGCCTGCACACCTGGACCGGCGCCGCCCAGCCCACCGACTGGTCGAAGCCGCTGCGGCCCGTGCGCACCGACGCCTACGGCGCCGTCTTCGAGGTGCCCCTCGCCGCCGGCGCGACCAGCCTCAGCTACATCGTCCACAAGGGCGACGAGAAGGACCTGCCCACCGACCAGTCCCTCGACCTCAAGGCGAACGGGTACGAGGTGTGGCTGCTCGCCGGCCAGGAGTCGTACCTGCTGCCGCAGCCGGCCGGTTCGTCCGCCGCACTCGACCTGACCACCTCCAAGGCGATCTGGATCGACCGCGACACCCTCGCGTGGAACGGCTCCGACGGCGCCGCCTCCACCCAGCTGCTGTACTCCCGCACCGGTTCCATCAAGGCCGAGAACGCCACCCTCACCAGCACCGACGAGCGGTGGATCCGGCTGACGCGGACCACGCTCACCGACGCGCAGAAGGCGAAGTACCCGCACCTGAAGGCGTACACCGCCTGGTCCGTCGACCCGCGCGACCGCGACCGCGTCCCCGAGGCGCTGCGCGGCCAGCTCGTCGCCTCCCAGCGCGCCGCGAACGGCGCTGTCCTCGCCGCGACCGGCGTGCAGATCGCGGGCGTCCTCGACGCGCTGTACCCGGGCGCGACGAAGGCGCAGCTCGGACCGGTGTTCCGGCACGGCCGCCCCACCCTGTCCGTGTGGGCGCCGACCGCGCGGTCCGTCCGCCTGGAGATCGGCGGGTCCACCGTGCCGATGCGCCGCGACGACACCACCGGCGTGTGGTCCGTGACCGGCCCGGCCTCCTGGAAGAACAAGCCGTACCGGTACGTCGTGACGGTGTGGGCGCCCAGTGTCCGCCGGCTTGTCACCAACAAGGTCACCGACCCGTACTCCGTCGCCCTCACCGCCGACTCCGAGCGGAGCCTCGTCGTCGACCTCGCCGACAAGGCGCTCGCGCCGAGCGGCTGGACCACGTACACCAAGCCGAAGGCGGTGCCGCTGAAGGACGCGCAGATCCAGGAACTGCACATCCGGGACTTCTCCGTCGCGGACAGCACCGTGCCCGCCCGCGACCGGGGCACCTACCTGGCCTTCACCGACAAGCTCAGCGACGGCTCGAAGCATCTGCGGGCCCTCGCCGGTGCGGGCACCTCGTACGTGCATCTGCTGCCCGCGTTCGACATCGCCACCATCCCCGAGCGGAAGGCCGACCAGACCACCCCGGACTGCGATCTGGCCTCCCTGCCCGCGGACTCCGACAAGCAGCAGGAGTGCGTCGCCGCGACCGCCGCGAAGGACGCCTACAACTGGGGCTACGACCCGTACCACTACACGGTCCCGGAGGGCTCCTACGCCACCGACCCGGACGGCACCGCCCGCACGGTCCAGTTCCGCGAGATGGTCAAGGCGATCAACGAGGACGGCCTGCGCGTCGTCATGGACGTCGTCTACAACCACACCGCCGCCGCCGGACAGGCCGACACCAGCGTCCTCGACAAGGTGGTGCCCGGCTACTACCAGCGGCTCCTCGCCGACGGCTCCGTCGCCAACAGCACCTGCTGTGCCAACACCGCCACCGAGAACGCGATGATGGGCAAGCTGGTCGTCGACTCGATCGTCACCTGGGCCAAGCAGTACAAGGTCGACGGGTTCCGCTTCGACCTCATGGGCCACCACCCCAAGGCGAACATCCTCGCCGTCCGCAAGGCCCTCGACCAGCTGACCCCCGCCAAGGACGGCGTCGACGGCAAGAAGATCATCCTGTACGGCGAGGGCTGGAACTTCGGCGAGGTCGCCGACGACGCCCGCTTCGTGCAGGCCACGCAGAAGAACATGGCCGGCACCGGCATCGCCACCTTCTCCGACCGGGCCCGTGACGCCGTCCGCGGCGGCGGCCCCTTCGACGAGGACCCCGGCGTGCAGGGCTTCGCCTCCGGCCTGTACACCGAGCCGAACTCCTCCCCGGCGAACGGCACCCCGGCCGAGCAGAAGGCACGGCTGCTGCACTACCAGGACCTGATCAAGGTCGGGCTGAGCGGCAACCTCGCCGGCTACCGGTTCACCGACACCAGCGGCAGGCAGGTCAAGGGCTCCGACGTCGACTACAACGGCGCCCCCGCCGGTTACGCGGCGGCCCCCGGCGACGCCCTCGCCTACGCCGACGCGCACGACAACGAGTCACTGTTCGACGCCCTCGCCTACAAGCTGCCCGCGTCGGTGAACGCCTCCGACCGGGCCCGTATGCAGGTCCTCGCGATGGCGACGGCCGCCCTGTCGCAGGGCCCGGCGCTCTCCCAGGCCGGCACCGACCTGCTGCGCTCCAAGTCGCTGGACCGCAACTCCTTCGACAGCGGCGACTGGTTCAACGCCATCCACTGGAACTGCGCCGACGGCAACGGCTTCGGCCGAGGCCTGCCCCCGGCCGCCGACAACAAGTCCAAGTGGCCGTACGCCGAGCCGCTGCTGACCAGTGTCGGCGTGGGCTGCGCGCAGATCGAAGGCGCCTCGGCCGCGTACCGGGACCTGCTGCGCATCCGCACCACGGAGAAGGCGTTCTCCCTCGGCACCGCCGAGCAGGTGCAGCGGCAGCTGTCCTTCCCGCTGTCCGGCACCGACGAGACCCCGGGCGTGATCACCATGCGCCTCGGTGACCTGGTCGTCGTGTTCAACGCGACGCCGCAGCAGCAGAAGCAGCACATCGCGTCCCTCGCGGGCACGGCGTACCGGCTGCACCCGGTGCAGGCGTCCGGGTCCGACCCCGTCGTGCGGACGGCGTCGTACAGCGGCGGCACGTTCACCGTGCCCGCCCGCACGGTCGCGGTCTTCACCCGCCGCTGAGCGGCCCGGCCCGACAGCCCCCCCCCACCCGGGGCCCGTCCCCCTGAACGGGGCGGGCCCCGGCCCTTTGTCCGGACACCGGCGTCGCCACCGGCCGGGGCCCTTTCAGGAGGCCAGCGCGAGGAGACGGCCGGCCAGATCCGCGAAGGGACCGTCGCCCGGCTCGCCCTTGAACACGCGCCGCAGCAGCGCCGCCATCTCCTCGTCGTGCGCGGCGCTCACCGCCGCCAGCGCGGCGAAGTCGTGCACCAGCTGCGACTCCAGCTCCGCGCGCGGGACGCGCCGCCCGTCCAGCCACTGGAGCGCGGTCGACTCCACGAGCGAGATCCAGGAGCGGATCACCAGCTGCAGCCGCGCCGGCGGCTCCGCCACGTCCAGATGCGACAGGATCTGGTCGTACGCCGCCTGCCGTACGCCGTCGATCAGCGCGTTGGTGGTGGACGAGCCGACGGCGGGGCCGCCGCGCATCAGCGCGTAGAAACCGGGCCCGTGATCGTCCACGAAGTCGAAGAAACGGCCCATGACCCGCAGCAGGCGGGCGCCCAGCGGGCCCTCGTGCGGCTCCACGAACCGGGCCGCGAGATCCTCCGAGGCACGCTTCAACGCGGCCTCGTACAGGCTGAGTTTGCCGGGGAAGTAGTGATACACCAGCGGCCGCGAGATGCCCGCGGCGGAGGCTATCTCGTCGATGGAGACCTCGTCGGGCGAGCGGCGGCTGAACAGTTCGAGGGCGACGCCGATCAACTGCTGCCGCCGCTCCTCGACTCCCATTCTGCGGCGAACCCCGGTAGTCATACGAACACCTTACCGATCGGATCCGGCCGCGAACGGGCCCGACCGGCCCCGGTCGTTCACAACCGAAGCATCAGCGGTCACGCCTGTCGTCACATACGGGGGTCAGCGCAGTCCGCTGATCCGCCGCCCGTCCTCCAGGGTCCCCTCCAGCTGGGCCTGCGCGCCCTCCTTGGCGCGCACCGTCAGCACATTGCCCTCCGCCGAACCGGTGATGCCGCCCGTCGCCCGCACCGACGTGGTGTCCCGGCTGCCCGCCGCGAGCAGATACCAGTTGCCGCCTTTCGACTTCCACAGCACACCCGCCAGCGCGTGCGGATCGCGCGGCCCGCACGCCGGACCGCCGTCGGACTTCGCCGCGACCGCCCCGTACCGGCCGCCCGGAGTGCGGAACTGCGCCAGCGCCCGCGCCCCGGCGCCACGCCAGGTCTCCGCGCGCGTGCACACCCACTCGGCACTGCCGCTGCCGTCGGGGAGCGACTGCTCGGCGAACGACCACGCGTTCACCGACCGCACACCCAGCGAGCGGACCGCGCCCAGCGAGCACGCGTACGGCGCCCAGTCGTGCAGCGCCCGCGACCCGGACAGGTCCTTCTCCTTCGCGGGGCTGCCCACGGTCAGCCGGGCCGGCACCAGCTCCCCCAGGTCGGACAGGACGTGCGTGCCGGTGTCGTCGGTCAGCTGGAGCACGTTCCACGACGTGCACGCGCCCGACCTGGTCGCCGGGCTGGCCATGGGTGCCGTGATCCCGGCGCTGATCGCCAGGTCCATCGCACCGGACGCCGGCTTCATCAGGTCCCGCTCGGCGGCCTTCGACACCCAGGGCGCCGTCAGATAGCGGACGTTGCCGTCGGTGCGGCCCAGCACGATCGCCGCCGCCTCCGCGCCCGTCGCCCCGTCCACGCGCGCGAAGTCCAGCGCCGCCCCGGCCGTGCCGTCCTTCGGCTCGGCGTACCGGGCGATGCGCAGACCGTCGTAGAGGATCACGACGCGCGCGGCATCGACCGTGCCCGCGTACAGCAGCTGGGGAGGGCCGGCCGGGCCGCCGGTCTGCGTGCCGGGCGTGGACGACACCCGTACGTTCTCCCCGGGCCGCGCCCACACAGCGAGCGCCCGCCGCAGCAGGCCCTCGTCGCCGACCAGGTCGCCGCGCGCCGGCCACATCGAGAAGTCGGTGCGCGCCGCCGACTTCCAGGTGCTCGGGGCGACCCGCACCAGCCGGCCCGGGTCGAGGGCGGCCTCGGCTGCCGGGTTCTGCGCGTACACGGGCGCGGCGGCACCGTCGGGCCCCCAGCCGTCGCCGGGCAGCGCCACCAGCGCCCCGCACACCGCGAGCGCCGCCGCCGCGGCCAGCGCGGCCCTGGTGTGTTGGCGGCGCCGCATCAGGTCGGTGGGGCGGGCCTGTAGCGCGCACGCGTCGAACTCCGGGGAGGTCAGCAGCTCGTACCGGGCCGGCACCCGCTCGGCCGCCCGCAGCGCCGCCGCCGGGTCGGCCGCGCCGGCCTCGGCGAGTACATCACGGACGTCCCCGTCGGGCAGCCGCTCCAGACCGCGCAGCACATACGCCGCGCGGGCCGGGCCGGTCAGCTTCGACAGCTCCCGCTCCAGCGCGAGTTCCTCGGCGCCGCCGGAGCGGGGGAACAGCTTCAGCCCCCACACGTGCGGCAGCAGCGGCGGCAACTGGGCCCGCTTCGGCAGCCCGCGCCGCTTTCCTCCCGCCTCCAGCGCCGCCCGCAGCACCCGCAGCCGCACGAAGGCGTAGCCGGGGTCGCCGTCCCGGCCGCTCGCCTGCGCCGGGATGACGGGGGTCCTGGTCCGGCCGCGGGGCAGGGCACGCTGGACGATCGCGTGCGCGGCCATCACCCGCCGGCCCCGGCCGAGGCCGGGAGGCAGCACCAGGTAGGCGATCCGGACGAGCCGCGGGTAGTGCTCGACGAGGGCGGCCTCGGCCTGCTCGACGTCGACGACCGGGTCGGGGGCGGGGGCGGCGGTGCGCGAAGCGACATCCTGTGACTGCACGTCCAGCGCAACGAGCCGGACGTCGACAGGTCACCGCCGTACGGGTGATGTCACTCCTCGGGGTTGACGAGCGCCCGCGCGTAGTTCGCCATCGACCGCTGGTAGCGCGGCAGATGCGGGGCGAGCGCGCCGAGCACCAGGGACAGTCCCTCCCGGTCCCGGCCCAGGCTCGACAGGCACAGCGCGAGCGCGGCACGGATCGCGTCGTCCAGCTCGTCGGAGGGCGCGTCCAGCTCGGGCGTGAGCAGCTTCACGCCCTCCTCGGGCTGTCCCAGGTTCCGCAGCGAGCTGGACAGCTGGATCTTCGCGCGCCGGGCGCGGTAGCCGTCGAGCCCGCGCGCCAGCGCCTCCCGGTACAGGGGTACGGCCTTGTCGGGCCGGCCCGTGGAGTCCCAGGCGCAGGCCTGCTCGAACGGGCCGAGCGGGCTGTCGTCGGGCAGTTCGGCGACGAGCGTGTCGATCAGCGCCCGGAACTCGGCGGCGCGTTCCTCGGGATATTCGTCGAAGGAGGCCCACGCCGCGGCCACCCGCTCTTCCCAGTCCTCGGTCATCGGGCTACCTTCGCACAGCTGTGCGCGTGCGGCAGTCGATTTGAGCGACGCGGCCCCGGGAGCCGTATCGAGGGGGAGGCCCCTTCAGGGAGGAACAGATGAGGGTGACACACGCCGCGATCTGCGCGGCGACCGCGGCACTGCTGCTGGCCGGCTGCGGCTCCGGTGGTGACGGCGGGCACGGCGACGGGCAGGGGGAGTCGGTGCCGCCGACGGCGACGGGCAGCCTGGAGCGGCTCGCCGCCGAGGTGAAGTGCCGGCCCGACATGCAGACCGACGCCGACGAGATCCGTCAGGCCATCTGCCGCACCTCCGACGGCCGGTTCGTCCTCGCGACCTTCGCCACCGACCGCGGGCAGCGCGAGTGGATCAACGAGGCCAAGGACTACGGCGGCCACTACCTCGTCGGCCGCAAGTGGGTCGCCGTCGGCGAGTCCGCTGTCGTGAGCACGCTGCGGGCCACGCTCGGCGGGGACATCGAGGAGGGCATCGACCACTCGGGGCACTCGTCGTCGGGGTCGCACTCGACGCCGTCGCACTCGGCCTCGCACGGCGGGCACTGAGCGGCTGGTCATGAGGACATGGAAAACCGGCGGTGGGAGGGGGGTCCACCGCCGGTTTCCGTCCGGGTCGGCCGGCTGCGTCAGGAGCAGCGCTGGCCGCGGTTGATGCAGTTGGCGATCTTCTTCGCCAGACCGCCGGTCGTGATGCTGATGAAGTCGTCGTGGTCGGTGGCCGGCTTGTGCAGCTGCTCCGGGAAGCCGTCCACGGCGTAGGCGTTCTGCACCTGCCCGTTGCGTATCACGGGCCGCGGCACGTCGTACACCAGGCGCATGGTCAGCTGCGGGATGGCCTTGAAGCCGTTCTTGCAGTTGCCGTTGGCGTCGGCGAAGTCGACGTGGGTGCGGTGGTTGGCGCTGTCGATGTTCTGGCCGTCCCAGCAGCTCTGGAAGGCGAACGTGCGGACCACGCTGCTGCCCCGCGGGCAGATCGGGTACTGCTCGGTCAGCTGCACCTTGTTCTCGAAGCCGGTGCAGCTCCAGTGCGCGTTGGCGTTGGCCAGACCGTTGGTGGTGGTCTTGGCGTCACCGGTGATGATGCGCAGGAACTGCGGCATCGGGACGACCTTGCTGGTCGGGCTGCCGACGTACTTGATCTCGGCCTGCTTCGCGGTCAGGATGCGGCCGACGTTGCCCTCCTTGCCGCCGCCGTCCTGGTTCTGGTCGAACTCCTGCGTGCCGTCCTGCACCCGCAGCACCGGCCAGTAGTACGACGACAGGTCGTTCTTGTTCTGGCAGCTGGTGCCGCCCTGGAGGAAGTTGTCGTTGCTGGAGAACGCGTTGATCTTCTGGTTGCCGACGTAGTCGTGGGTGTGGTGGGCACCGTTGGTGACGCCGGGGGCCACGATGACGTTGTCGGTGTTGTAGTTCTTGTTGACGTTCACACCGCAGCGGGTGGTGAAGCTGCCGGTGGAGGCGCGGCCGGTGCGACGCGGCTTGGCCTTCACGTTCGGCCGGACCTTGGTGATGTCGACGAAGTCGGCCGCGACGGGGCCGTTGCCGGCCTGGCCGCCGATGCCGCCCTGCTGTCCGCCGTTGCCGTTCTGGTCCTGTCCGCCGCCGTTGTTCTGACCGTTGTTCTGGCCGTCCCCGTTCTGGCCGCCGTCGTTGGTCTGCGGCTCGGCGGTGGTGCCGGTGCAGGGGGCGAGAGCGTCCAGGTTGTTCGGTTCGGCGCCGCCCGCCCGGGTGATCTCCAGCCTGATCCTGTCGAGGATCGCCTTCCGTTTGTCCTTCAGCGGGCCCAGGATGCTGTTCTGCACGAAGTTGGCGTCCCTGGCCTGCGCGTTCCTGGTGTTCACCAGCCGCTGATAGGCCTCGGTGACCTGCCGGTCCAGCGTGGCGAGTTCGCCGTCCACCTCACCGCGGGCCCGGTTCGGCACGTCGGTGAGCTTCTGCCCGACATCCGGGCACGAGATCGTCGCCACCTGACCGGCCGCGGCCTTCGTCCAGCTCGGCGACGACGAGTGGTTCTTCTCGTGTGCCGATGCGTAGAAGTTGGCCCAGACCAGCCCGCCCCCGCCGAGCGCTAGGGCCGCCGATGCAGCTATGGCCTTGGTGGCCATCGACGAGCGGCGTTTTCGTGTGTTGCGTCCCATGGAACTCCTCTGACTTCCTTGCGGGCTTGTGGGGCAGCAGCGTGGCGCCCGACAGGAGTGAAGCGGCTCCCATGGATACGCACGGGGCTCCTGTGGTGTTCAAACTCCGCGAAGAATCAGAGGAGTTGCAGGTCAGCGGCCGTGATCGAGATAAGCGAGCACAGCGAGGACGCGCCGGTTGTCGTCGTCCGACACCTCCAGTCCCAGTTTGGTGAAGATGTTGGCGGTGTGTTTGGCGATGGCCCGTTCCGTCACCACCAGCTTCGCGGCGATCGCCGCGTTGGACCGGCCCTGCGCCATCAGCTCCAGCACCTCCCGCTCCCGCGGGGTCAGCCGGGCCAGCGGCCGGTCCTCGCCGGAGCGCCGGGCCAGCAGCTGCTGGATGACCTGGGGGTCCATCGCGGTGCCGCCGGCGGCGACGCGTCGTACGGCGTCCACGAAGCTGTCCGCGTCGAACACGCGGTCCTTCAGCAGATAGCCGACGCCGCCGCTGCCGTCGGCGAGCAGCTCACGCGCGTACAGCTGCTCCACGTGCTGGGACAGCACCAGCACCGGCATGCCGGGTTTCCTGCGGCGGGCCTCGAGCGCGCACTGGAGCCCCTCGTCGGTGTGGGTGGGCGGCAGCCGCACGTCCACCACGGCGACGTCCGGCTCCTGTTCGGCCAGGGCGGCGGCCAGTTCGGGGCCGGACTCGACGGCGGCGGCGATCTCGAAGCCGTAGGCCTCGAGAAGCCGCACGAGGCCGTCGCGCAGCAGGAACAGATCCTCGGCTAGGACAACGCGCACGGAATCTCCACGGTGACCATGGTGGGGCCGCCCGCGGGACTGCTGACGGCCAGGACGCCGTCGAATGTACCGAGCCTGCGTTCGATGCCGGCGAGGCCCGAGCCGGGCTGGACCACCGCACCGCCGGTGCCGTTGTCGGTGACGGCGATCCGCAGCCGGTCCCCGGTGTGGTGCACGTCCACCCAGATCCGGTCGGCGCCGGAGTGCTTGACCGCGTTGGTGAGGATCTCGCTGACCGCGAAGTACGCCGCCGACTCCACCGGCGCGTCCGCCCGGCCCGGCAGCTCCACCGTCACCTCGGTCTCCACCGGCAGCCGCAGCGCCAGCGCCCGCACGGCGTCGCCGAGTCCGCGTTCGGCGAGGACCGGCGGGTGGATGCCGCGGACCAGGTCGCGCAGCTCGTTCAGCGCCTCCGCGCTGTTGCGGCGGGCCTGCGCGAGGAGCTTCTTGGCCTGCTCGGGGTCCTTGTCGAGGAGCATCTCGACGGTGCCGAGGTCCATGCCCATCGCCACGAGCCGGGCCTGCGCCCCGTCGTGCAGGTCGCGTTCGATGCGGCGCAGTTCGGCGGCGGAGGTGTCCACGGCGTCCCGGCGGGTCTCGGTGAGCACCTTGACGCGTTCGGCGAGTTCGGCGGGGCTGGGGATCAGCAGCGCCCGGGTGAGTGTGAAGTGCACGCGCAGCAGCCGGGGGGCCCAGCGCAGGCCCGCCAGGAGCACGACGACGCCGAGGCCGGCCGCGGCGAGGGCGGTGGCCTGGCCGGTGACGGGGACGAAGCCGTACCAGTACGTGCCGTGGCTGCCGCCGGCCACGACCCGCCACAGCCCCGCGGCGAGCGCGAAGCCCTCCACCGGCCAGAGGACCAGCAGCGCCGGCAGCAGCGCCGTGAAGTAGCCGGCCGACATGTCGAGGAGCAGCCAGCGCATGTCACGCCAGGTCTGCGGATCGCCCAGCAGCGCGATCATCCGGTTCCACGGGGTGGGGTCCGTCGGGGCCGGACGGTACACGGCGGGGATGCTGATGCCGCACCAGCGTTCGGCCAGTTCACGGCGCTTGTCGGCGAAGGTCCGCACCGCGTCCAGCAGCGGCGGTGTGGTGACGATGCCGATGCCGAGCGGGATCAGGCCTATGGACAGGACGGTGAGCGTGAAGATCAGTACGGCGACCGGCAGCATCGCCGCCGCCAGCGCCAGCCCCCGTACGGCGGCGAGCAGCGCTTCCCGCGCACCCGCCCGCACCTCGCCGCCGTTCTTCGTGTCGGTGTTCATGCCGCCAGTCTTCCGGAGGCGCGGGCGGCGGGCACTGGGGTCAGCCCCCCCGTCCGGGGGTGGTGCCAGGTACACCTCCGTCCGGGCCCTCGTCCGGGCCCTCGTCCGGGCCCTCGTCCGGGCCTGAGTCCGGGTCTCCGTCCGGGCCGAGGACCTTTGCCTCGGTGGCGGCATCGAGGCCC
The DNA here is from genome assembly GCF_023072675.1 of Streptomyces sp. XM83C. GTDB lineage: Bacteria > Actinomycetota > Actinomycetes > Streptomycetales > Streptomycetaceae > Streptomyces > Streptomyces thermocoprophilus. The sequence goes on along the minus strand of NZ_JALLGL010000141.1, from coordinate 4,709 downwards.
TTCACGGCGCGCGGTGAGAGGGGCGGCGGCCCGTCGAGGGAGCGCACCCAGCTCCAGGCGTCGGCGACGGTCCGCCGTACCGGCCGGCACCTCAGTCCGGTGGCGAGCGCCCGGGTGACGTCGGCGGAGTGCAGCGCGGCGTGTTCCTCACTGTCGGGCGGCACCCACACCGGCAGCTCGGTCCAGGTTCGATGCCCGCGTCGAGGATCGTCCGCGGGTCGGTCCAGCGCAGTTCGGCGGGGCCGCCGGTGATGTCGGCGCAGGTGTCGAGGAGTTCGCCCATGGTGGTGTGGCCCTGCGGGCTCATCAGGTTGTACGGGCCGGACAGCCGCTGTTCGGCGGCGCCGAGCAGCCAGTCGGCGAGGTCCCGTACGTCGATGTACTGGAGGGGCAGTTCGCGGGGGCCGGGCGCGAGGACGGGGCCGCCGCGGGCGATGCGGGTGAGCCACCAGGGCAGCCGGCCCACGTTCTCCCAGGGGCCGAGGATCAGCCCGCAGCGGGCCAGGACCGTGCGCCTGCTCCCGAACGCGTCGAGGGCGGCGAGTTCCCCGCCCCGCTTGTCGCGCTGGTAGTCGGTCTGCTCGGCGTCGGGTGCGGCACCGTCGACGACGGGCGCGGTCTCGTCGTACCCGGCGGGCGGCGCCCACGCGTACACCGAGCAGCTCGACACGTACACGTACCGTTCGGCGCGGTCGCGCAGCAGCCGAGCCGCCTCGTGGACGGCGCGCGGCGCCTGCGACCAGGTGTCGATGACGGCGTCCCAGGTGGTGCCGTCGTCGAGCGCGGCGAGCCCGCCGGGTGCGGTGCGATCGCCGGTGAGCCGCCGCACGCCGGGCGGCGGCGCGGCGAGCAGGCCCCGGTGGAACACGGTCACGTCCCAGCCGCGGCCGAGGGCCGCTTCGGTGACGGCCCGTCCGACGAATTGCGTCCCGCCCAGTACGAGAAGTCTCATGGGGGCGACTGTGCCAGGGCGGGCCGCGGCCGGGAACGGTGATCTGCTGCGGGCAGAGCGGGGGAGCGGCGGGGTCAGCGGCCGGTGGGCGGGGAGTACTTGTAGCCGACGCGGCGGACCGTCTGGATCGCGCCGCGGTGTTCGGCGCCGAGCTTGCGCCGGAGGCGGGCGATGTGGACGTCGACGGTGCGGCCGTCGCCGACGTGGCCGTAGCCCCACACGGTGGTGACGAGCTGGTCGCGGGTGTGCACCCGGTGCGGGTGGGCGACCAGGTGGGCGAGGAGTTCGAACTCCAGGTACGTCAGGTCGAGTTCACGTCCGTCGACCTGGGCGGTGCGCTGCACGGGGTCGATCCGCACGAGCGGTTCGGCCTCGTCGGCGGGCGGCTCGGGCACGGCCGCGACGGGCGGGAACGGCGGCTGCTGGTCGGCCGGCACGAGCACCAGGTAGCCGACCATGGGGGGACGGCCGGGCAGGGCGGGCAGGGTGTGCTCGGGCGCGGGCAGCCAGGTGGCGCCGGGCGGCAGGAAGTCCGCGACGTCGAACGCGTCGTCCGGTACGGCTCGCAGCCGGTGCCGGGCGGGGGCGGGGGCGGTGGACAGGGAACGAGTGGTCGCCATGAGAGGTCAGCTCTTTCGCGCGAGAGGGTCGTCGTTCGTCGAGAGGGGACGACGGCGGCGATTCGTGGTCGGGCCGTCGAGGACGTACGGCTTGTCGCGCTGGCCGAAGGCCGGGGGTTACGGCTTTAGAGGGCCCGCGCGTTCGTCGCGCGGCAACACACCCGGTCGAAGTCGTGGTGCTGACGGGAAGGCCAGAAGGGCTCGAGGTCATGGCGACCTGTCGCGGTGTGCTTCTGGATGCTGGCCATGCGTCCATTGAAGCAGACTCGGGGCCCTGCTTGGAGCCTTCTCTCACTGGATGGACGCGAAAGGCGCCCACCGGACAGTGGGCGCCTTTCGGGTGCGTGGGGGCGGGATCAGACCTGGCCGGCCTTCTCCAGCGCGGAGCAGCAGGTGTCGACGAGCAGCCGGGTCACGACGTACGGGTCGACGTTGGCGTTGGGGCGGCGGTCCTCGATGTAGCCCTTGCCGTCCTTCTCGACCTGCCACGGGATGCGCACGGAGGCGCCGCGGTCGGAGACGCCGTAGGAGTACTGGTCCCACGGGGCGGTCTCGTGCAGGCCGGTGAGGCGGTCGTCGATGCCGGCGCCGTAGTTCTTGACGTGGTCGAGCGGCTTGGAGCCCTCACCGAGCGCCTCGCAGGCGGTGATGATGGCGTCGTAGCCCTCGCGCATCGCCTTGGTGGAGAAGTTGGTGTGCGCGCCGGCGCCGTTCCAGTCGCCCTTGACCGGCTTGGGGTCGAGGGTGGCGGAGATCCCGAAGTCCTCGGCGGTGCGGTAGAGCAGCCAGCGGGCAACCCACAGCTGGTCGGAGACCTCCAGCGGGGAGAGCGGGCCGACCTGGAACTCCCACTGGCCGGGCATGACCTCGGCGTTGATGCCGGAGATGCCCAGGCCCGCCTTGAGACAGTTGTCCAGGTGCTTCTCGACGATCTCGCGGCCGAAGATCTCGTCGGCGCCGACACCGCAGTAGTAGCCGCCCTGCGGGGCGGGGAAGCCGCCCTCGGGGAAGCCGAGCGGGCGGGAGCCGTCGAAGAAGGTGTACTCCTGCTCGATGCCGAAGATCGGCTCCTGCGCGGCGAACTTCTCGGCGACCTCGGCGAGCGCGGCACGGGTGTTGGACGCGTGCGGCGTCATGTCGATGTCGAGGACCTCGCACAGGACGAGGACGTCGTCGCCGCCGCGGATCGGGTCGGGGCAGGTGAAGACCGGCTTGAGGACACGGTCCGAGGAGTGCCCCTCGGCCTGGTTGGTGGAGGACCCGTCGAAGCCCCAGATCGGCAGCGCGTCCAGACCGGCGGGCTCACCCGCGATGATCTTCGTCTTGGAGCGGAGCTTGGCGGTCGGCTGGGTGCCGTCGATCCAGATGTACTCAGCCTTGAAGGTCACGGGCCACTTCCTTCGGGTGGGGCGGACGCGGGTGCGGGTGCTGCGGCGCTACGGCACTGGGGCGCCGAGCTGCGATGCCCCGGAGCCTGTCAACAGGCGATTTCCCGGCCATTGCCCGTATGTGAACCCCGTGTTACCTGGGGTCGGTGTGGCGCGTCTCACGGTTTGCGCAGAGGGGGCGCGGGCGGAACCGTCCGACGTGGGCGCCCGGACGCGCCGGGGTCCTGCTGCTCCCGGCCGGGAACAGCAGGACCCGAGACGTACGCGAGGAGGCGGCCGGGGCGGAGGCGCTGCTGCCGCACGCGCGCGTGGACATGGTCCCGGATGTCTCCCGTCGCGCGCTGCCGCGGTCCGCGCCGCCGGAGCCGGGCCGCCGCCTCAGTGTGTTCCTGAGCGACCCACTCCTCGGTCTCCGGTCTGCGGCCTCACCCCACCTTCTCGATCACGGCCCGGCGGATCAGGAACTTGCCGGGCTCGCGGACCTGCTCGAAGGCCGCGTTGTTCAGCAGGACACAGCTGCCGGAGACGGAGGTCACCTCCACGGTCGTGGACTTGTTGTTGTCCAGGTTGGTGACCTTCAGCCGGGTGCCGGCGGGGAACTGGTTGCTGGACGCGGCGGGTGCCCCGCCCTCGCCCGAGAGCGTCACCGTGGAGCCCTTGCAGACCTGCTCGCCCGCGGCGACGGCACCGCCGCCGTCCTGGGCGCCCCCGCCGGCCTGCTGGCCGCCGGCCTGGGCCCCGCCGCCGGCCTGCTGGCCGCCGCCCTGGCCCTGCTGGGCGCCCTGCCCGTTCTGCGCGCCGCCCTGCTGTCCGTTCTGCGCGGACTGGGAGTCCTGAGCCGACTCCCCGACCACGCACCCGGACGCCGCCTGCTTGCGCTTGATCTCCTCGATCACGGCCTGCCGGTTGGCGATCCGCGCCTCCGACTGCGCGTCGGGGTTGGCCCGCTGCCCGTCGATGAACCGCTGGTTGTTGCCGAGAGCGGTGGCGAGGCCCTGGCAGACGGTCGACTCGGCGGCCGTCTGGGCGGGCTGGGCGGCGTTCGACGTGCTCGCCATGACGAAGGCACCGCCGCCCGCCACCGCCGCCGCGCTGACCAGCAGCGCGATCTTCTTCTTCGTACCGAGAGTTCTCCTGCGCGACATGCGCGCCTCCTGAAGAGGTAGGGGAGCGTACGCCGCTATGTACGAGATACCGAACGTGGTTACTCAGCGGTTTCACAGATATCTCAAGTAACCTGCGTCACAGGGAAGTTGAGCGATGCTCGCCCCCTGTGCCACGCCACCGCCCCCGCGCGTGCCGCCCCCGGCGGCAGGCCTGTCACCTACGGGACAGCGCGTCCCGTACGGCCTCCTCGGTGCGGGCGACGACCGCCGTGCCGTCGTCGGCGGTGATGATCGGCCGCTGGATCAGCTTCGGGTGCGCGGTGAGCGCGGCGATCCACCGGTCGCGCGACCCGGCGTCCCGCGGCCACTCCTTCAGGCCCAGCTCCTTCGCCGCGGCCTCCTGGGTGCGCGTGATGTCCCACGGCTCCAGCCCGAGCCGGTCGAGCACGGCCCTGATCTCGTCCTCTCCCGGTACGTCCTCCAGATAGCGGCGGACGGTGTAGTCGGCGCCCTCGGTGTCGAGCAGGGTGAGCGCGCTGCGGCACTTGGAACAGGCCGGGTTGATCCAGATCTCCATGCCGACCACGGTACGCGAGCGGTCCGGCAACCCCCCTCTGTTCGATTTTCCGGAGTCCCGCCCGCC
>NZ_JALLGL010000140.1 GCF_023072675.1 Streptomyces sp. XM83C | reverse complement strand
GAACAACAACGACGCGACGCCTTCCCCGACTGGCTGCACACCTACAATCACCACCGCGGACACACCGCGCTGAAAGGCCAGCCACCCGCCAGCCGCGTTCCTAACCTCTCAGGGCAATACACCTAGGAGTACCTCTTCTGGCAGGGCTTCTTCTTCTCGTACGCGGACCTGTAGCCGGACATGAAGTCCCGCATGGCCGACGCCTCCTCGCGTCCGGGCTTCGTGACCTGCACGAAGAGTGTGATGTCCTCTTTCTGTACGTCCGCAGCTCGGCACTTCACCACGGACGCGGCAGCGTAGGGCCGGTAGGCGATCGTGCCGTCCTCTGCCGACTCCCCGCCGAAACCGCGCAGTCGATCGGTCAGGACTCCCGCCGGTGACATATGGTCTGCGGGGATGTGCTCAATGGCGATGTCGAGCACCGTCTGGCCGTCCACGCTCACCGTGCACAGCTCGGCGCCCCCGGGTCCCTCGAACTCGGTGCTGAGCTTCTTGCCGGAGGCAGGCAGCACACGATCCAGCGCGTCCGTCGGCACGGCGACGCCGCACAGCGCCTTGGGCACGGTGAACTCCCGCTTCGGCTCGTCGGACGAGCAGCCGGCGAGCACCGGCGCGGCGAGGAGCAATGCCGCGCCGTTCGCGAGAAGAGTCTTGATCCTCATGAGCCGCTGCTCTCCGACCTCCACTGCGCGCCGTCCGAGTGGGCGAGGCCCGCCTTCAAACGTGCTGCCCGGCGGAGATCGTCGGCCGTTTCGGGGCTGATCGACTGGTTGTTCAGCACGGCACGGTCGACGGCGTCCGCCGCCGATGTGATGGCGGCATCGCGGCCCTGGGTGTAGTTCAGGCCAGCCTCGGCCTGCGCTTCCGACGTCGTGTCCTTCTCGAAGCTCTTCATGATGGATTCCTGGATGTCCTCCGAGATCCATCCCAGAGCGGTACCGGCCACGGGGACACGTTCCCCTGCTGTCTCGATCCCCATGCTCAGGATTCGGTCGACCCATTTCTGCTTGTCGGCCGCTGCTTCGTTGTACTCCTTGTCGGAAGCGGCGTGGTATTCGTAGATAGCCTGCGCCCGGGCGTCGTCCATGATGCCCGCGATGGCTGATCCCGGCGCCACTGCCGCCCCCACCCGCCCGTCCAGAGATGCCGTCGACTCGCTGCGTCCGTTGATGACGTGATCCACGACGTTCGAGGTGTAGGCCTGCTGCGCGGTGGTGATGGTCGCGTAGGCATCCGGGTCCTGGCCGACCTCGCCCAGGAAGCGCATGGTGTTGTTCATATCGAGCGTCGCAGGCTCCCCGAAGGTGGGGAACTCGTCGCTGTCCCCCTCCTTGTACATCGCTCGCTGGAAGTCTCCCATGTACTCCGCGGTGATCTCACCGAGGCTGCCCCGCAGCCCGTACAGCGGGCCCGTCTTCTCGTCGATGTCGCCGTTCTCGTTGTGGCGGATCAGCTCCGGGTTCGAGCCGAACTTGTCGACGATCTGCTTGACCAACCCGGCCCGCGCCGCCGTGTGCTTGATCGCGTCGCCGTCGGCGTCGCTGTCGTAGGGGCGGCCCGTGGTGGCCGCCTCCAGGGCGTGGCCGAGGGCCTGCGGGCCGAAGGTGAGGGCCTTCTTCGTCTTGTCCTCGTCGATGAGGACGTTGTTGTCGTTGGTGTCGATCGTCCACTCGAAGTCCTCGCGGGTGAACAGATCGAGGTACGAGGTGGTGTCGACCGTGCCGTTCCGGTCGACCGTGCCGTCCTCGTTGTACGCGGTCGGCGGCTGCGTGAAGAACTGCTCCGCCGCCCTGGGGCTGTGCCCGAGCGCCTCCAGGACGCTGTTGATCGGCTCGTTGCCGGTGCCCAGCCCGCCCGCCGGGTTGAAGCCGTAATTGTCCGGCCAGCCGCCCGGCTTGTTGGACACGAAGTAGTACGGGTCCTTCGTGTGCAGCTGGGTGATGTGCTCGGCGATCGGGTTGAGGAAACGCGGGTCGTAGTCGCCGTAGCGCAGCAGCCCGCCGAGGATCTGGTAGCCGTACGGCTTGTTCCACTGGCCGGGCTCCCAGCCGACGGGCTGCGTGCCCAGCCGGCGGAACTCGTCGCCCCAGCTGGCCGGCAGATGGTACTTGTGGTCCTGGTTCGTGGCGTTGGCCAGCGTGAAGCCCATGACCTTCTGGAAGTCCTGCACGGCGGCCAGCCGGTTCTTCGTCGCGTCCGGGTCGGTGCCGTTGATGGCCATGTCGGCGTAGAACTGGAGCGCCTTCTCGGGACCGCCGAGTCCCTTGTAGAACTCGGTGGCGAACTCCCCGTCCTTCTCCGCCGAGTTGTAGCGCAGCAGCTCGTTCAGTTCGCGCAGCTCCGCGTCCGACATGTCGTGCCGCTTGCGGGCCAGTTCCAGGGCGCGTTCGACCTCGGCGTCGTTGAGGGAGCCGTACGAGGCGTGCCCGGCGTTGTGCTTGTCGTTGCCGTGGCTCTTCTCCAGGGCGCGAGCCACGGAGGAGTCGATCTCGCGGGCGTGGGAGAGGATGCCGTTGATCCGTTCCTCCAGCTCCTGCCGGGCGTTCAGCTGCTCCTGCGTGCGCTCGTCCGTGTCGCCCCGCACATGCGGGTAGAAGCAGCGGGCGGTGCCGTCGCCGTTGTCCTCCACGCGCAGGCCGAGCTTGGCCGCGTCCCCGTCCACGGCCTGCTTGAGCTGTTTCTGCAGTGCGGTCAGCTCGCTGTGCCCGTCGTCGAGGACCTGGTAGATGCTGTTGGCCTCGGTGTGGAGGTCGTCTATCTCCTTGGCGGTCTTGCCGATGAACTCCCGCGACACCGTCGCGTTGACGCCCGCCCAACGGGCCCGGTCCGCCTTGGTCTTCATGCCCTGGCGTGCGCTGTCCGCGGCCTTCTTCAGCCCGTCGACGGTCTTCTTCCAGTCCGCGACGGCCGTGCCGAGCTTGCCGAGATCGACCTCGATGAGGTCGGTTAAGGTCAGAGCCACTGCGCGTTCCCCTACTTGAAGTACTTGTCCAGCTCCGACACCGACACCGCGCCGCCGTCGGCGTTGCGCAGGACGGTGCCGATGCGGGCGTCGTCGTTGCCGTGCTGCTTCTTGCTGTAGTCGAGGTGGTCGGAGATGTGCGCGCAGGCCTGAAGCACCGACTTCAGCTGCGACGACCACACCTCGACCGTATTCTCCAGCGCGGCACCCGTGGCGAAGTTGTGCGACTTCAGATGAGAACCGGCCTGCCCGGTGGAGCCCGCCCCGCCTCCGGAGGCGCCGGCGGTGGCGATGTCGGCCTCCTTGCGCAGGCTCTCGTAGAGCAGGAACGCGTCGTGCCCGACCGCGCCCAGGTCGTCCTGGTACACGACCAGGTCACCACCTCCGCCTCCGCCCCCTTCGGCCGGCAGCTGGTTGAGGCGCATGCGCGTCGACTGCCGTTCGGCGGCCTGCGCTTTCATCTGCTCCCACTCGCCCCATGCCATGGCAGGACCTTCCCCGTACTGAGGTGTGCGTTCGTGACCGTGGAACGCCAGCACGCTAGCAAGACGTGCGGCCCGTGATGTGCGGTAGGACACCAGTCGTGACGGGCCGAGTGTGGATGTTCGATGAAGATCCGCGCCGTACCCGTGCGGTGAACCGGCAAAACAGGCCATCCGAGGCGCGGATACCGGTACGCCAAGACAGTTCCGGCCCGCCTCTGTTGGTGCCGTTGCCCGGGTTGACTAGAGTGGTAATCGCGTTGTCGGCAACGGCTCGCTTTGCGATCGTACGGCGACAGGTTCAACGGTCACGGCCGGACCCGGCCGGTCGACCGCACGGGGAGAACGGGGAGGAGCGTCATGCTTCAGCACGGCATGGCGGAACACGCGCCGACGACATCGACCACATCGGCCGGACGATCACCACAGCTCTGAACCGGTCCGTCCGCCTTTCGCATCAGCCTCGTCACAAGCCGGGCAAGGGGCTTCAGCGGGTGGCACGTCAACGCGAAGATCGACCAGGGGCCCGGCGTCCCGGCGACGGGGCACCGGCGGGTATCCGCCGGCCCAGGGTCCAACTACAGACACAGGAAAGGCAGGAGGTTGGTCATGGCCGGCTCGCAGAAGCTCCAAGATGCCGCAGTAATCTCGCTCCAGAAGCAGATGTACGAGAAGTACGAGGCCACGCTGAAGCGGGTGCACCGCCTCCAGGGCGTCATCGACGGCCTCGAGGGTCAGTGGCACGGTATCGGTCGCGCCGAGTTCGACCGCAAGCAGATCGAGATCAACGAGTCGATGCAGAACATCGGCAACATCCTGGGCCAGGTCATCGACGCGATGACCAAGACGCGGAACATCAAGGACAGCAAGGAAGACGAGGTGCGCGCCGCCGCCGCCCGCATCAACCTGCACGACGGTGCCGCCACCACCCCGACGTCCGCGCTCAGCTCCTACTGAGCCGAGCACAGCCATCCCCAGGTACCCACGAGCGAGACAAGGTAGGCAGGCATGAGCCGTAACGGTGACGGGCTGCAGGTAACGTACGACGGCCTGGACGTGGCCGCGACCAACATCGGCAACGAGGCCAAGGCGCTGGAGCAGGACCTCGCCGAGCTGCGCCGCATGGTCGTCCAGAGCCAGGAGTACTGGGCCGGTGAGGCTCAGGGCACCTTCCACGACAAGCTGCAGCGCTGGGACAAGGAAGCCAACGACATCCACCAGGCCCTGGTCGGCATCGGGCACGTGGTGCACCAGGCCGGCGGTGACTACATGGCCGGTGACAAGAAGGCGGCCTCCTACTTCCAGTAGTCCGGCTTCGGCCCCACGGCACCGGCAGGGTGGACGCGCGCGGGAGGCGTCCACCCTGTTCCCGTTCCCGGCGGGGCCGCCCACGCGCCCCGCGGAGGGCCTCACCCGCCGCCGCGGACACCGCCGTACGACGAAGGGGCCGTACCCGCCCACAGCGGATACGGCCCCTTCACATGTCTGCCGTCACTGCCCGTCGTCGACGAGACCCACCTGCACCAGCGGGCGGCCCCGCTTCCGCGACACGAACACACCCCGGCCCGCCGGCATCGGACGCGGTCGCACCCCGCCCAGCAGCTCACCCTCGTTCGGGTCACCGGCGAGGATCACGCCCTGCGCGCCCAGCTCCTTGATGCGCTGCATGAACGCCTCGTAGCCGGCGCGCCCCGCGCCCGCCGTCGAGCGGGCGATGATGAACCGGACACCCACATCGCGGGCGAACGGCAGCAGCTCCGTCAGCCCCGCCAGCGGATTGCCGCTCGACGTGGACACCAGGTCGAAGTCGTCGATGACGACGAACACGTTCGGGCCCCGCCACCAGCTGCGGTCCCGCAGCTGCTCCGGCGTCACGTCCGCGGTCGGCGTACGCCGCTGCATCAGATCCGCCAGCGCGTCCATGTGGTGCTGCATCTGGTTCGACATCGGCACGTACTCCGCCAGATGCGACTGCGGGGTCACACCCAGCAGGGAACGCCGGTTGTCGACCACGAACAGCTTGCAGTCGTCGCCGTCGTACCGCTCGGTCAGCCCCTTGATCAGCAGCCGCAGCAGATTCGACTTGCCGGACTCGCTCTCGCCGAAGACGAGGAAGAACGGATCCTGCTCGAAGTCCACGAACACCGGCTCGAGATTGTCCTCGTCGATCGCGAAGGACACACCGCGCTCCGGGAACCGGTTGCCCGGCGGCAGCTGCGAGGCGGGGAAGGTGCGCGGCAGCAGCCGCACCTCGGGCGCGCCCGGCTGCTGCCAGTGCCGCGACACCTCGGCCGCCAGCGCCTGCGTGGCCTCCGCCAGGTCCGTGTCCGAGGACAGACCGTCGATACGCGGCACCGCCGCCATGAAGTGCTGCTTCTGCGGGGTCTGGCCGCGTCCCGGCACACCCGTCGGCACGTTCGCCGCGACCTTGCGGTCGAACTCCGAGTCCATCGGGTCACCCAGGCGCAGCTCCAGACGGTTCATCAGGTGGTCCTTCAGATTGGAGCGCACCTCCATGGACCGCGACGCCGTCAGGATCAGGTGAATGCCGTAACCGAGGCCGCGCGCCGCGATGTCCAGGACGACCGGCTCCAGCGCCTCGTAGTCGGTGCGGAAGTTGCCCCAGCCGTCGATGACCAGGAACACATCGCCCCACGGCTGGTCCGTCACCGAGATCTCACCGCGCGCCCGCCGCGAACGGAACTCGGCGATGGAGGAGATGCCCGCCGAACGGAAGTACTCCTCGCGGCGGGTCAGCACGCCGTACACCTCGGCCGCCGTACGCCGCACCTTCTCCGGGTCCAGACGCGAGGCCACACCACCGACATGCGGCAGGCCCGCCACCGCCGACAGACCGCCACCACCGAAGTCCAGCCCGTAGAACTGCACCTCGTGCGCGGTGTGCGTCAGCGCGAACGACGCGATGATCGACCGCAGCAGCGTCGACTTGCCGGACTGCGGGCCGCCCAGGATCTGCATATGGCCGGCCGCGCCGCCGAAGTCCACCCACAGCGGGTCGCGCCGCTGCTCGTACGGCTTGTCCACGATGCCGACCGGGATGACCAGCCGGCCCGCACCCTCGTACCCCGGCTGCGTCATACCGCGGCCCGGCACCGGCGCCAGCCCCGGCAGCAGCGAGTCCAGCGACGGCGGGCTGTCCAGCGGAGGCAGCCACACCTGGTGCGCCGCCGGTCCCTGCGCCTCCAGACGCCGCACGATCACATCGAGGACGGTGTCGGCGAGCGCGTCGTCCTTCTCGTCCACGCCCGGCTCCTGCCGCTGCTGCGGCACCGCCGCGTACTGGACCGGCACCTCCGCCGCCGTGAACAGCACCGGCCGCCGGTCCACCGGCAGCGGCCCGCCCAGCGCCGCCGCCTGCTGCGAGCTGGAGCGGTACACACCGGAGACGTACGCCGCCTTGAAACGGACCATCTCGTCCGTGCCGAACTTCAGGAAACCCGAACCGGGCACGTTCGGCAGCTCGTACGCGTCCGGCACACCCAGCGCCGCCCGCGACTCGGCCGCGGAGAACGTCCGCAGACCGATCCGGTACGACAGATACGTCTCCAGGCCGCGCAGCCGGCCCTCCTCCAGCCGCTGCGACGCCAGCAGCAGATGCACACCGAGCGAACGGCCGATACGGCCGATCTGCACGAACATCTCGATGAAGTCCGGCTTCGCCGTCAGCAGCTCGCTGAACTCGTCGATGACGAGCACCAGGGACGGGATCGGCTGTAGCGGGGCGCCCGCCGCGCGGGCCTTCTCGTAGTCGTGGATGTTGGCGTAGTTGCCCGCGTCCCGCAGCATCTCCTGACGGCGGTTCAGCTCACCGCGGATCGAGTCGCCCATACGGTCGACCAGCGTCAGATCGTCCGCCAGGTTGGTGATGACCGCCGCCACATGCGGCATCTGCGACATGCCCGCGAACGTCGCACCGCCCTTGAAGTCGGCGAGGACGAAGTTCAGCGTCTCCGACGAATGCGTCACCGCCAGACCCAGCACCAGCGTGCGCAGCAGCTCCGACTTGCCGGAACCCGTCGCGCCCACGCACAGACCGTGCGGGCCCATGCCCTCCTGCGCGGCCTCCTTCAGGTCCAGCATCACGGGCCGGCCGTCCTCGCCGACACCGATCGGCACCCGCAGCCGCTCCGACTGCGACCTCGGCCGCCAGGTGCGCTTCGGGTCGACCGACGCCGCGTCGCCCAGGTTCAGCAGATCCGTGAACTCCAGGTTCGCCAGCAGCGGCTCGTCGCTGTCGTCGCCGCCCGACGCCATCCGCAGCGGCGCCAGCTGCCGCGCCAGCGCCTCCGCCGCCTCGTACGACAGCACGTCCGGCGTGCCCTCGTAGACATTGCCGTGCGCCGACTCAAGGCGCAGTTCCTGCGGCCGTACGACCACCGAAAGGTCGCCGTGGACCGCGTTCAGGTCACCCGGCACGACCTCGATGACCGTCACGCCCTGCAGGCCCTCGGGGGAGGCCAGCAAAGACGTCGGCGGCAGCGACACACCGTCGAGGATCACCACCAGATGCGGCTGCTCCGGCACCGGCTGCCCGTCGGGATGGAACCGCGGCCGGCCCTCCAGCCGCGCCGCGAGCCGGTCCTCCAGCTCCACCGGGTCCGTGGAGATCAGCCGCACACTGCCCGCACCGTCCGTCAGCCCCCGCGCCTGCACATGCGGCAGCCACTTCGCCCACTCCCACTCCGGCGCCGACTCACGGCCCGTCGCGACCGCCACGACCAGGTCCTCGGGGGAGTGCAACGCCACCAGCGACGCGGTCAGCGCGCGGGCCGCACCGCGCACCGTGGCCGGGTCGCCGCTCACCGTCACGTGGTAGAACGCCCGCAGCGACACCGCCATCGGCAGATCGTCGAGCATGCCGTGCGTGGCGAGGAACCGCTGCATCGCGCCCGCCGTCAGCGGCTCCAGCTCGTCCACCGGGCCCAGCTGCGGCGGTATCAGCGGAGTGGACAGCGCCTGCGGGCCGAGCCCCACCCGCACCTGCCCGAAGTCCGCATCGCCGGTGCGCCGCTCCCACACCCGGCTGCCCTCGGCGACCAGCGCCCACAGTTGCTCGGGTGAAGGATGCAGGTAGTACTGGGCGTCACGCTGTGCCTTCGCCGTCTCCACCGCGGCCCGCCGGGTCTGTGACAGATACCGCAGGTAGTCGCGGCGCATGTCCGCCATCTGGCCCTGACTGCCGCGGCGGTAGCGCACCAGCATCGAGATGCCCATCGCGATGGTGGACGCCACCATCACCATGCCCATGATCTTCATGAAGGGCTGGGCCTGCGGGTTGAAGAAGAACACCACGGAGCCGCCCATGCCGAGCATGGGAAGGAGCTGCATCAGCGCGCCCTCCTGCTGCCCGCGCGGAAGCTCCGGCGGCGGCTGGAGCACGACCTCGTCCGTGGGCACTTCCTTCGGCAGTGCCCGCGGCGGGCGCTTGACGACGATGTGGCTCACTACGCACCAATTCCCTTGCCGGACCGAGATTTTTCGTCCGCCGCCCCGTGTCAGGCGAACGTCGATCGCGAAGCGCGATCCTACTGACAACCACCGGCACCGACGGGCGGTAGGGTGCCGGGGAGACGTGTGAGCAGTTGCGAATCAGCCCGGGAAAACCGGGCATTTGGCAACGGTTCGAATCAAGTGCCGTCCCCCGGGCCCCGGCCCGAGCCGCACGGTCGGCCCCAGGTGCGGACGGCGCCGCACAACCTACACAGGATTTTTACGGGCGGAACGCGCACGCGAGACCGTGCGCGGCCCACCACCGACGAGGGGGAACAGCAGGTGAGCATGACGGCCTCCGCGCCGGCCGGCGCGACCCGGCAACCGGGCACCGGAGCCCCTTCCGGAGCGGGCACGGGGTTCGGCTTCTGCCGCGTCACCATCGTGGCACCCGACAGCCGTATCGACGTGGCACTCCCCGACGACGTACCCGTCGCCGACCTCTACCCGGAGATCCTGCGGCTCTCCCAGCAGAGCCCCGCCGAGGGCGCCCCCGTCGGCTACCACCTCGTACGCCGTGACGGCACCGTCCTCGACAGCGCCCGCTCCTTCACCGCGCAGCGCATCCTCGACGGCGAGCTGCTCACCCTGCGCCCGTTCGCCGAGTCGCTGCCGCCCGCCGTCCTCGACGACGTGTCCGAGGCCGTCGCCTCCGCCGTCACCCGCGACCGCGCCCTGTGGAACGGCGACCTGACCCGCGCCGCCGGACTCGTCGCCGGCGGCATCCTGCCCGCGCTGCTCGCGTTCGTGGCGTGGAGCTCCCAGATCCGCCACGACATGCACAGCCTCCAGGGCGTCCTCGCCGGCGTCACCGGCCTGCTCCTCGTCGTCATCGCCTGCGTACGCGCACGTGTCTACGACGACCGCGGCTCCGCCGTCGCCCTCGGCCTCGGCGCCCTGCCCAATATCGCCGTCGCCGGCTCCGGGCTGCTGCCCCTCGCCGACCACCAGGGCATCGGACGCCTCCAGTTCCTCCTCGCCTGCACCGCCGTCCTCGTCGCGTCCGTCGTACTGACCCTCGTCTCGCCCGGCGGCGACGGACCCTTCGTGGCGTTCCTCTTCGCCTCCGCGATCGGCCTCGTCACCACCTTCATCGCGATCCTCACCCACCTGCGGCCCATCGAGACCGCCGCGATCTGCGCACCCCTGTCCGTCGTCGCGCTCGCCTTCCTGCCCGGCCTGTCCATGCGCTTCGCACGGCTGCCCATCGGCTTCGAACCGCCCAGCCCGTCCCGCGGCTACGACAGCGCCGACGGCGCCGGCCAGGAACCCATCGACGGCGAACGCATCGCCGCCCAGGCCCGCCGCGGCCACGAACTGCTCGTCGGCCTCGTCGGCGGCTGCGCCCTCGTCTCCGTCGGCGCCTCCATCGTCCTCGGCTTCTCCAGCAACCTCTGGGCGCAGCTCCTCGCCCTCGCCACCGGCGTCGCCATGCTGATGCGCGCCCACCTCTTCCGCTACACCGCCCAGGTCGGCGCCACCCTCGCCGCGGGCCTCGCCGCGATCGTCTTCCTCGGCCTCGGCCTCGCCCTGAACCCGCCGCGCGACTACCTCATCGAGGCCTTCCAGGGCGACACCACCGCCCTCGACATCCGCAGCGTGTGGCTCGTCGCCGCCGTCGCCGCGGCCACCGCCCTGGTCACCGCGATCGGCCTGATCACCCCCCGGCGCGGCGTCACCCCCTTCTGGGGCCGCTTCCTGGAGATCGCCGAGAGCTTCGTCCTGCTCACCCTGATCCCGCTCGCCCTCGCCGTCTTCGACGTGTACGCGCAGGCCCGGGCCATGACGAGCTGAACCCGGACATGGACAAGGGGCGGTACGCGCACGCGTACCGCCCCTTGCATCTGTGCATGTCCGCGCGCGAAGACATCCGCGCGCGAGGTCAGTCCTGCGGCGCCGGCTCCACATCGAACTCGCCGTCCCGCGCCCCCAGCACAAAGGCACGCCACTCCGCCTCCGTGTACCGCAGCACGGTGTCCGGGTCCAGCGACGACCGCATGGCCACGGCTCCGCCCGGCAGATAGGCGATCTCCACCCGCTCCTCGTGCTCCTCGGTGCCGGGCGCGCAGTGCCACTCCACGCCGGAGATGTCGAGCGCGTACAGTTCGTCCCGCTCCCGCTCCTTGCGCGCCTTGATCTCCTCAGCCGTCTCCGCCATGCCCAGCGACCCCTTCCCGACGTACCGGATGTGCGTACTCACCCTAGTGGCGGCCCACACCCAGCCCGGCCCGTTCACCGGACCGGGGCAAAGGCCCCCGCAACCGCCTGGTACCCTGGGTGACGGCCGTTTGTGTACGCACCCCCGGAGCCCGTGAAGGTTCTGGAGGCCGCGCCCAGCGGATCCCCGCCTCCCGAGTAACGGAAGCTCCCCCGAGACGCAGACCGGGGGCACTCGGTGGCCACTCAGACCCATGAGGAGTACGCGTGTCGCTCGACGCCGCTACGAAGAAGCAGATCATCGCCGAGTTCGGTACCAAGGAGGGTGACACCGGCTCCCCCGAGGTCCAGGTCGCTCTGCTGTCCCGTCGGATCTCCGACCTGACCGAGCACCTCAAGACCCACAAGCACGACCACCACTCCCGCCGCGGCCTGCTGATCCTGGTCGGTCAGCGCCGCCGCCTGCTGCAGTACCTCGCCAAGAAGGACATCCAGCGCTTCCGTACGCTGGTCGACCGCCTCGGCATCCGCCGGGGTGCGGCGGGCGCCAAGTAAGACGCCGTGAAGGGAGCGGTTCCCGCAAGCCGGGGGACCGCTCCCTTTGCTGTACGTGCGGAGTGTCACCCACGCTTTGTAGTGTGGTAACACAACGCACGACGCAAATCGCACCACACAGCGTGATGACAGCTGCCCGCAGCGGGTAGGCCGACAGCACGCACACAGACGA
Organism: Streptomyces sp. XM83C; assembly: GCF_023072675.1. GTDB lineage: Bacteria > Actinomycetota > Actinomycetes > Streptomycetales > Streptomycetaceae > Streptomyces > Streptomyces thermocoprophilus. Next base: position 4,260 of record NZ_JALLGL010000140.1, on the reverse strand, counting down.
GGAGAAGCGCACCTCGCCGCCGCCGGTCCTCGGTAGTGGCCCCCGGGGGGAAGCGAGCCCCGGGTGCTTCGATCGAAGACCGGCCCGCACAACGGAGCGCTTTTCCGCCACCGTCCCCCCGCCACACGGGCGAGGAGGGACGAGGACGAGGAGAAAACGCTAGTGGAGAACGAGACCCACTACGCCGAGGCCGTCATCGACAACGGCGCCTTCGGCACCCGCACCATCCGCTTCGAGACGGGCCGCCTGGCCAAACAGGCCGCCGGCTCCGCCGTGGCGTACCTGGACGACGACACCATGGTGCTGTCGGCCACCACCGCCTCCAAGCAGCCCAAGGACCAGCTCGACTTCTTCCCCCTCACGGTGGACGTCGAGGAGCGGATGTACGCCGCCGGCAAGATCCCCGGCAGCTTCTTCCGCCGTGAGGGCCGGCCCAGCGAGGACGCCATCCTCACCTGCCGCCTCATCGACCGCCCGCTGCGCCCGTCCTTCAAGAAGGGCCTGCGCAACGAGATCCAGATCGTCGCCACGATCATGGCGCTCAACCCCGACCACCTGTACGACGTCGTGGCGATCAACGCCGCCTCCGCGTCCACGCAGCTGGCCGGCCTGCCCTTCTCCGGCCCGATCGGCGGCGTCCGCGTCGCGCTGATCCGCGGCCAGTGGGTCGCGTTCCCCACGCACACCGAGCTCGAGGACGCCGTCTTCGACATGGTCGTCGCGGGCCGCGTCCTGGAGGACGGCGACGTCGCGATCATGATGGTCGAGGCCGAGGCCACCGAGAAGACCATCAAGCTCGTCGAGGGCGGCGCCGAGGCCCCCACCGAGGAGGTCGTCGCCGCCGGTCTGGAGGCCGCGAAGCCCTTCATCAAGGTCCTCTGCAAGGCCCAGTCGGACCTCGCCGCCAAGGCCGCCAAGCCGGTCGGCGAGTTCCCGATCTTCCTGGACTACCAGGACGACGTCTTCGAGGCCCTGACCGCCGCGGTCAAGCCCGAGCTGGCCCAGGCGCTCACCATCGCCGGCAAGCAGGAGCGCGAGGCCGAGCTGGACCGCGTCAAGCAGCTCGCCGCCGAGAAGCTCCTGCCGGAGTTCGAAGGCCGCGAGAAGGAGATCTCCGCCGCGTACCGCTCGCTCACCAAGCAGCTGGTCCGCGAGCGCGTGATCAAGGAGAAGAAGCGCATCGACGGCCGCGGAGTCACCGACATCCGCACCCTGGCCGCCGAGGTCGAGGCCATCCCGCGGGTCCACGGCTCCGCCCTGTTCGAGCGCGGCGAGACCCAGATCCTGGGCGTCACCACCCTCAACATGCTCCGCATGGAGCAGCAGCTGGACACCCTCTCCCCGGTGACCCGCAAGCGCTACATGCACAACTACAACTTCCCGCCGTACTCCACCGGCGAGACCGGCCGCGTCGGCTCCCCGAAGCGCCGCGAGATCGGCCACGGCGCCCTCGCCGAGCGCGCCCTGATCCCGGTCCTGCCGTCGCGCGAGGAGTTCCCCTACGCGATCCGCCAGGTGTCCGAGGCCCTCGGCTCCAACGGCTCGACGTCCATGGGCTCCGTCTGCGCCTCCACCATGTCGCTGCTGAACGCCGGTGTGCCGCTGAAGGCCCCCGTCGCCGGTATCGCCATGGGCCTGATCTCCCAGGAGATCGACGGCGAGACGCACTACGTCACCCTCACCGACATCCTCGGTGCGGAGGACGCCTTCGGCGACATGGACTTCAAGGTCGCCGGCACCAAGGAGTTCGTGACCGCCCTCCAGCTCGACACCAAGCTGGACGGCATCCCCGCCTCCGTCCTCGCCGCGGCCCTCAAGCAGGCCCGCGACGCCCGCCTGCACATCCTCGACGTGATGATGGAGGCCATCGACCGGCCCGACGAGATGAGCCCGCACGCCCCGCGGATCATCACCGTCAAGATCCCGGTCGACAAGATCGGTGAGGTCATCGGCCCCAAGGGCAAGATGATCAACCAGATCCAGGAGGACACGGGCGCCGAGATCACCATCGAGGACGACGGCACCATCTACATCGGTGCCGCCGACGGCCCCTCCGCGGAGGCCGCCCGCGCCACGATCAACGGCATCGCCAACCCGACGATGCCCGAGGTCGGCGAGCGCTACCTGGGCACGGTCGTCAAGACCACGACCTTCGGTGCGTTCGTCTCCCTGCTGCCCGGCAAGGACGGTCTGCTGCACATCTCGCAGATCCGCAAGCTCGCCGGCGGCAAGCGCGTCGAGAACGTCGAGGACGTCCTCGGCGTCGGCCAGAAGGTCCAGGTCGAGATCGCCGAGATCGACTCCCGCGGCAAGCTGTCGCTGGTCCCGGTCATCGAGGGCGAGGACGACGAGCAGAAGGACGACACCGACAAGTGACGTCCCGCGGCTCCAAGGCGACGGCCCGCCCCTCTTCGGAGGCGCGGGCCGTCGCCCGTACCCAAACCCTCATCAAGGGCACCGGCGGCATCGGCACCGTCCGCAAGACCACCCTCCCCGGCGGCCTGCGCATCGTCACCGAGACCCTGCCCTCCGTCCGCTCCGCCACCTTCGGCATCTGGGCCCACGTCGGCTCCCGCGACGAGACGCCCACGCTGAACGGCGCCACGCACTACCTGGAGCACCTGCTCTTCAAGGGCACCGCCCGCAGGTCCGCCCTGGACATCTCCTCCGCCGTCGACGCCGTCGGCGGCGAGATGAACGCGTTCACGGCGAAGGAGTACACGTGCTACTACGCGCGCGTGCTCGACACCGACCTGCCGCTCGCCATCGACGTCGTCTGCGACATGCTGACCGGGTCCCTCATCCGAGAGGAGGACGTCGACGTCGAACGCGGCGCCATCCTCGAAGAGATCGCCATGACCGAGGACGACCCCGGCGACTGTGTGCACGACCTGTTCGCGCACACCATGTTCGGCGACAACCCCCTCGGCCGCCCGGTCCTCGGCACCGTCGACACCGTCAACGCCCTCACCGCCGACCGCATCCGCCGCTTCTACAAGAAGCACTACGACCCCACCCACCTCGTGGTCGCCTGCGCCGGCAACATCGACCACAACAAGGTCGTACGCCAGGTCCGCGCCGCCTTCGAGAAAGCCGGCGCCCTCCAGGACACCGGCGCCCAGCCCATCGCCCCGCGCTCCGGCCGCCGCGCCCTGCGCACCGCGGGCCGCGTCGAACTCCTCGGCCGCAAGACCGAGCAGGCGCACATCGTCCTCGGCATGCCCGGCCTCGCCCGCACCGACGACCGCCGCTGGGCCATGGGCGTCCTCAACACCGCCCTCGGCGGCGGCATGTCCTCCCGCCTCTTCCAGGAGGTCCGCGAGAAGCGCGGCCTGGCCTACAGCGTGTACTCGTACACCTCCGGCTTCGCCGACTGCGGCCTGTTCGGCGTGTACGCCGGCTGCCGCCCCTCGCAGGTGCACGACGTGCTGAAGATCTGCCGCGACGAACTCGACCACGTCGCCGAACACGGCCTGTCCGACGACGAGATCGCCCGCGCCACAGGCCAGCTCCGCGGCTCCACCGTCCTCGGCCTGGAGGACACCGGCGCACTGATGAACCGCATCGGCAAGAGCGAACTGTGCTGGGGCGAGCAGATGTCCGTCGACGACATGCTGGCCCGTATCGCCGCGGTCACCCCGGACGAGGTCCGCGCCGTCGCCCGCGACGTGCTCGGACAACGCCCGTCGCTGTCGGTCATCGGCCCGCTCAAGGACAAGCAGGCCGCCCGGCTGCACGACGCGGTCGCCTGACAAACCACCGATCAGGAAGCAGGAACATGAGCAAGCTGCGCGTGGCGGTCCTCGGCGCCAAGGGCCGCATCGGCTCCGAGGCGGTCAAGGCCGTCGAGGCCGCCGAGGACATGGAGCTGGTCGCCGCCCTCGGCCGCGGGGACACCCTGGAGACGCTGGCGGCCTCCGGCGCCCAGGTGGCCGTCGAGCTGACCACGCCGGACTCCGTGATGGCCAACCTGGAGTACTGCGTCGGCCACGGCATCCACGCCGTCGTCGGTACGACCGGCTGGACCGAGGACCGCCTGGAGAAGCTCAAGGGCTGGCTCGCCGCCTCCCCCGGAACCGGCGTGCTCATCGCGCCGAACTTCTCCATCGGCGCCGTACTCACCATGAAGTTCGCCCAGCTCGCCGCGCCGTGGTTCGAGTCCGTCGAGGTCGTCGAGCTGCACCACCCGAACAAGGTCGACGCCCCCAGCGGCACCGCCACGCGCACCGCCCAGCTCATCGCCGCCGCCCGCCGTGACGC